>JAKDMK010000257.1 GCA_030452365.1 Nitrococcus sp. | reverse complement strand
CACGAACGCATTGCGTTTTTTGTTAAACCCCTTTTCGCAGACCTCGTCATGGACGGTCTTGCGCAGCGCGCGCCAGCGCGCGGCGTCACCTTCGAGCCCGAAATGCTCGATTGCCTTGACGGCGCGGTCGAACGCCGTCCATGTCATCAGCTTGCCATGGGTGAAATCGCGCGGCGGACCGCGCATCTCCCAAATCCCGGAGCCTTCGTCCCGCCAGTGCAATTCGAGGTATTTCAGCAGCTCCAACTGCAAGCGCCAAGTGTCTTCGTTTGCCTTAATACCGTGCTTTCGCGTGGTGTGCAGGCCGTCTAGGACTTCGCCAAAAATGTCGATCTGAGTCTGCGTATAGGCACCATTGCCGACCCGCACCGGCCGGCTGCCTTCATAGCCGTTCAGCCAGCCGAGCTCGAGCTCGGGTAAGTGGCGTTCGCCGCCGATGCCATACATGATCTGGACGTTTTCCGGGTCGCCGGCGACCGCTCGCAGCAGCCATTCACGCCACTGGCGGGCTTCCTCGCGATACCCCGATAGCAACAACGCCTGCAGGGTAAAGGCCGCATCGCGCAGCCAAGTGTAACGATAGTCCCAATTGCGGGTGCCGCCGATTTGCTCCGGCAACGAGGTGGTCGGCGCGGCGACTATGCCGCCGGTTTCGCTGTCGGTCAGCGCCTTCAGCGTGATCAGCGAACGCACCACCGGCTCGCGGTACTCGCCGCGCACCTTGCAGCGCCCGCTCCAGTGGCGCCACCACTGCTGTGCCTCCTCCAGCGCTGCGTCGGCATCGCGCGCCGCGGGCGCATCGCGCCAGGGCAGGTACCAGGTCAGCACGCACGGCACACGCTCACCGGCCGCGACGGTGAACTCGGCTACGGTGATCTTGTCCCGATTGCGCAGCTCCAGCGGCGTGCGCAATTGCAGCGCATCGGGGCCCGCGATCGCCTGCAGCCCGAAATCATGGCGCCGCACCCACGGCGCGACCTTGCCGTAGCCGAAGCGGAAGATTATCTCCATTTGCATAGCCACGCGGCCTTGCCGGCCCTCGACGATGCGCACGACGTCAATGACCCCTTTGTCGTCGCGCGGCAAGGGCATGAAGTCGATCAGCGCCACGGTGCCGGAATCCGTCTCGAATAGGGTCTCCAGGATCAAGGTTTCGTCGCGGTAGCGGCGCGTGATCTTCTTGGGCGCTGCTTTAGGCGCAATCAGCCAGCGACCGTTCTCACGCTCGCCGATCAGTGCGGCGAAGCAGGCGTCTGAGTCGAAGCGCGGCAGGCACAACCAGTCGATCGAACCGTCGCGACCGACCAGCGCCGTGCTGCGCATGTTGCCTATCAGCGCGTAGTCTTCAATACGTTGGCTCATTGGTCTTGTCCTTTGTACTCGCATTCCGTGCCCTGCAATGCGAGTTTTCACCGTTGTGCGCTGGATATCACCCGTCTTCATCCGCGCAGGGTGATTTTCAACCATTGCGTCACCCGAGCGTTGGATACTGCCGCCGGCGCGGCGTCGTAGGTAAATGTTAACAGGCCCTAGAGTGACGTGTGCACCGCCTGCTTCGTTTGCCGTGCCTCGTCAAGCGGCAGGAGCAAGATCATGCCGACCAGAAAGAAGACGAGAATGGTCGCAATACCGAGGCGCTGGCTGCCGGTCCAGTAGGTGACGGTGCCGAGCACGAATGGCCCGACGAACGCCGTGACCTTTCCGGACAGTGCGTACAGGCCAAACATCTCGGTGCGCAGCCGTGCGGGCGCGATGCGGGCCATGAGCGAGCGGCTCGCCGCCTGGGTCGGCCCGACAAAGATGCCGAGCAGGCTGCCGGCGACCCAGAATCCGAGCGTGCTCTCGACCAGGACGGCGGCGGTGCCACACGCGAACAGTCCGACCAGCGCGATCAGGATGGTGCGCTTGGCACCCAGCAAGTCGTCAATCCAACCGAACGTCAGCGCACCGAGCCCGGCAGTGACGTTAAGCACGATGCCGAATTTGATCACCTCGGCCATGCCCATGTTGAAAGTGCCCGCGGCGTAGATGCCGCCGAACACGAACAGCGTGTTCAGCCCGTCATTGTAGATCATGCGGGCGATGAGGAAGCGGCCGATGGGCCGGTAGCGGCCGATGTCGGCAACGGTGTCGCGCAGGTGGCCGAAGCCGCGCCGCACCGCCTCGGCCGCCGCTAGGTGAACGCTCGGCCGGTCGGGGGTGAACAGGAATAGGGGTAGGCTGAACACCGCCATCCATAGACCCACGAGCGGACCCGAGATACGCACGTCCTCGGCCTGCGACTGGCCGAGTCCGAACAGTGGGTGCTCGGCCTGCACGAAGGCGTAAAGCGTGATGATTAGACAGACGAGGCCGCCCGCGTAGCCGAGGCCCCAGGCCCAGCCGGACAGCCGGCCCAAGTAGTCGCGGCTCACGATCTCCGGCAGCATGGCGTTGTAGAACACGCCGGCGATCTCGAAGGCGACGTTGGTGAGCGCGACGATCACCAGTACCGTCAGCGCCATTTCTGGCGACGGCCGGCCGTACCACAAAAGGAAGCAGCCGATCACGGTCAGCGCGGTGAAAACCAGCAGCCAGGGCTTGCGCCGACCGCCGGCATCGGCGATGGCACCCAGGACCGGGCTCACAAGGGCGACCGCGATGCCGCTCGCCGACATCGCCCAGCCCCATTCGGCGGTGCCGGTCACCGGATCTTCGGCGATCCCCTGGCTGAAGTAGGTGGCGTAGACAAAGGTGATGATCACCGACGAGAAGGCGGAGCTGGCCCAATCGTAGAGCGCCCAGGAGAACTGCGCAAGGCGCGGGGCTGGAACATTCATGGTGCGGGTATGCCAGCTCGCGCCGTTGAGCACAAGCGGTTGCGGTTGCCCGCGTTGCCGTTGCTTGAGGGACTGGAGCCGTATTCAATGTTGCAACACACGCCACGGGGTGTGACAGCGGACAGCCCCTTCAGATCAGAGGCCCGATGATGATCGCGGTGCCCCAACCCTTGTGGCAACATTCGAGCGCCTGGCGCATGACCCATACGTTAATCTACCGTGCCGCGTGCAGCAGGGCTTCGACGCATGGGCGCGCGGCGGCCGCGGCGGCCTCGTCGAGGAAGGCGAGGCGCAGGCGGCGGGCGAGCACGTCCTCGGCCGTCAGCGCCATCTCGTGCCGCCGTGCCCAGAGCACTTCCGCCTCGATGTAGGGATAGCCCTGCGCGAGGCGGCGCTTGCCGTGCGCTTCCGCTTCGGCGAGCAAGGTCGCGGCCAATCCGCCATAGGCACGGGCGAGATGAACGGCGATATCCCGGTCGAGATCGTGCGCTTCGGCGAGCTCGTCCGCCAGTTCCGCGCGGTAGTCCCCGGCGCCCACCAGCGGCAATTCGTGGGTGCGGCAGCCGCTGCGCGCTTTCAACCCCGCCGTCTCGATCGCGCGATCCACCGTTTCCTCGGCCATCAGGCGGTAGGTCGTCCACTTGCCGCCGGCGATGCTGACGAGCCCCTTCGGACCGACTGCGACGTGATGCTCGCGCACGATGCGTGCAGTGCCATGCGCCCCTTCGGCGATCAGCGGGCGCAGCCCCGCCCAGACCGCGCGTAAGTCCTCGCGCGCGGGCGCGGGATCGAGCCACTCCGCCAACTGGCCGAACAGGTAATCCACCTCATCCGCACTTGGCCTCGAATCGCCCGTCGCCTCCACGCCCACGTCGGTCGTGCCGGCGATCGCGCGCCCTTCCCAGGGCAGCAGGAAAAGGACACGGCCGTCGCTCGTTTTGGGGATCAGCAGGCCGTCCTCGCCCGGTGCCCAGGCGCGATCGAGCGCGAAATGCGTGCCGCGGCTGACCTCCAGCAACGGTTGTGCGTGCGGATCCTCTAGGCACCGAATGGCATCGCTCCCCGGCCCCGCCGCGTTCACGACGACCCGCGCGCGCACTTCGAACTCGTGCCCGTGTACGGCGTCGCGCACCCGCGCGCCCGCGATGCGCCCATCGGCATCGCGCAAGGCGGTGGCCTCGACGCGGTTGGCGAGCACCGCGCCCTCCCGCGCCGCCGTCAACGCGAGCGTGGCATTCATGCGCGCGTCGTCGAACTGGCCATCGTAGTAGGCGACGCCGCCGCGTAGCCCTTTTCGGCGCAGGTGCGGAAAGGAGCGCAGCATCGCGGCTCGCGCCAGGAAATGGCTGCGCCCGATCGCTGCCTCGCCGGCCGCGCGATCGTAAATCCACAGCCCGATGCGGTAGAACAGCGCCGCGCCCAGCGAATACGCGGGCACCACCGTACGCAGCGGATGCACCAGGTGCGGCGCGATTCGGAGCAGGATGGCGCGCTCGGCCAAAGCCTCGCGCACAAGATGGAATTGCGCTCGGGCGGGCTGCGGGCCCGCCCCGTCGCGATATAGCCCCCCCCCCGGGCCGGGCGTGG
>JAKDMK010000256.1 GCA_030452365.1 Nitrococcus sp. | reverse complement strand
CCCCGAGCTGACGATGCTTCTGCACACATCAGTTATGACGACCACTGCGTCGCTTCGTATGAATCAAAAGACATATGCCAAGTGGCGGATTATGTATCTATTCGACGCAGCCAACTGACCGATGTTACCTTGCAATTGGCGCTGCCAAGCCGCCAGTTTCTGATTTTTACGATACACTATAGGCATAGTATAGAGCACACTCTGTAAGGCTTTCCTAGATGCGTGTAAAGGAGCCCCCGGGTTTGCGAGGCTGAACAGCACCGCGGTGCTCAATGGCTGCCGATCTAACGAGCGCGCGCTTGAAGTCGACATGCGGAGGCGAGAAAGGCGATGTCCAAGCAGTTTGCCTCTCAGGACGATCTCGAGCCAAAGACGATCTCTTTCGAAACGCTGGCCGAAGGGGTCTATGCCTATACGGCCGAAGGCGACCCAAACTCAGGCGTCATCGTCGGTGACGACAGCGTCATGGTCGTCGATGCCCAGGCCACCCCCGCCATGGCGCAGGCACTGATCGCGCGCATACGCGGCGTCACCGACAAGCCCATCCGCTATTTGGTGCTGACCCACTATCATGCCGTGCGCGTACTGGGCGCCTCGGCTTATGAGCCCGAGCATGTCATCGCAAGCCGGGGTACCTTCGAGCTGATCGGCGAGCGCGGTCAGCAGGATTACGACTCGGAGTTGGCGCGTTTTCCACGCCTGTTCCAAGGCGCCGATTCCATTCCGGGCCTCACTTGGCCAACCCTGGTTTTCGATGGCGGCCTGAGCTTATGGCTTGGCAAGCGGCGGGTCGAAATTCGCCACCTC
This sequence comes from Nitrococcus sp., assembly GCA_030452365.1. Lineage (GTDB taxonomy): Bacteria > Pseudomonadota > Gammaproteobacteria > Nitrococcales > Nitrococcaceae > Nitrococcus. Next base: position 3,603 of record JAKDMK010000256.1, on the reverse strand, counting down.
GGCCGCGGCCACACCAAGGGCGATACGGTGGTATGGCTGCCGGCGGAGAAGGTGCTGTTCAGCGGCGATCTGGTGGAGTACGGGGCTACTCCCTATACCGGGGACGCCTACCTGCGCGACTGGCCGCAAACGCTTGCGTGCGTGCGCGAGCTGGGTGCGGAGAAGCTCGTGCCGGGACGCGGGGCGGCGCTTACCACACGCGCGAGCGGCGAGCAGGCCATCGCCGGCACGCAGGCGTTTCTGACCGATCTGTTCGAGGGCGTATGCCGGGCGCGGCAGTCCGGCAAGTCCCTGAAAGCTGTCTACGACGAGGTCTATTCCACCCTCAAGCCCAAGTACGGCGATTGGGTGATCTTCGATCATTGCATGCCCTTCGATGTGGCCCGGGCTTATGATGAGTCCGGCGACTATCCGGAGCCGCGGATATGGACCGCAGAGCGCGACCAGGCGATGTGGCTCGCGCTCGAGAGCGCTTAGGCGAGAATCAGCCAATGTCACCGGCGTACGAGCGACCCGTGTATGCCTATCGGCGCGCCGCCGATCAGGATGCCGTGCGGGCCGTTCGCCACCCGGTAGTGATCGTCGGTGCCGGCCCGGTGGGCCTCACCGCGGCCATCGACTGTGCCGTCCACGGCCTGTCCAATGTGCTGCTCGATGCCGAGGACACGGTGTGCGACGGTTCCAAGGCCATCTGCTTCGCCAAGCGCACATTGGAGATTTTCGACCGGCTCGGTTGTGGCGAGCGCCTGGTGAAAAAAGGCGTTGTCTGGAACCGTGGTCGGGTGTTCTTCGGCGAACGCCAGATCTATGAGTTCAATCTGGCTCCCGAGGCCGGCAATGGGCGCCCGGCGTTCATCAACCTGCAGCAATACTATTTGGAGCAGTATCTAATCGAACGGCTCGGCGAGCTCGACGCCACGAAGCTGCGCTGGCGTAATACGGTCACGGCTGTCGAGTCGCGCGCCGATGGTGTTGGCCTGACGGTGGAGACGCCCGATGGGCCGTATCGGATGCTCTGCGACTACCTCATCGCCGCCGATGGCGCCCGCAGCGCGATCCGCCATCTGTTGGGTCTGCCTTGTCAGGGCCAGGTGTTTCAGGATCGTTTTCTGATCGCCGACGTGGTGATGCAGGCGGATTTCCCCACCGAGCGCTGGTTCTGGTTCAACCCACCTTTTCATACCGGTCAGTCGACATTGCTGCACCGCCAGGCGGATAACCTCTGGCGCATCGACTTTCAGCTCGGCTGCGATGCGGACCCGGATGAGGAGAAACGGCCCGAGCGGGTGATCGCGCGCATTAAGGCCATGCTTGGCGAGCAGACGCGCGTCGAGCTCAAGTGGGTGAGTGTCTATACCTTCCAGTGTCGGCGCCTGGAGCGTTTCCAGCATGGGCGGATCTTCTTCGTCGGCGATGCCGCCCATCAGGTTTCGCCGTTCGGCGCCCGCGGTGCCAACGGGGGAATCCAGGACGTGGACAACCTCATTTGGAAGCTGGCGCTGGTGCTAGCGGGTAAGGCGCCAACCGCACTTCTGGAGAGCTACGATGCCGAGCGCATTCCGGCAGCGGACGAGAACATTCTGAACTCCAGTCGCAGCACTGATTTCATTACCCCCAAGAGCGAGGTGAGCCGCGCCTTTCGCGACGCTACGCTGATGCTCGCCGAACACTACCCATTCGCGCGCCGGCTGGTGAATAGCGGCCGGCTTTCGGTGCCGGCCGTGTTGCACGCCTCGCCCTTGATCACGCCCGATGCTGACCGCTTTGACAGCGCCCCGTGTCCAGGCGCGCCCTGTGTCGATGCCCCCATCCAAACAGCCGCTGGCGAGGATTGGCTCCTGCGCCTGCTCGGCAATGGCTTTACGGGGCTTTACATCACCGCTGAGCACGGGAAAATGCCGGCACGCGTTGGCAGAGTCATCGAGCAGCTCGCGGCCGGCACCATACCGGTGGATGTGCTGGTAGTGGGCGGGCGCCTGACGGGCGACGGGCCCGGGCGCGGCATCATCGATGTGGCCGGCCTGGTGCAGCGGCGCTACGGCGGCCGTCCGGGCACGTTCTATCTGATTCGCCCGGATCAGCACGTATGTGCCCGCTGGCGGCGGATCGAGCTCGAGGCGGTGCGCAGTGCGCTGACACGGGCCTTAGCGCGGGCGGCGCAGCGCTCGGAGAGAGTTGCATGAAGCCAGGCCGATTGAACGTCGAGCCGCATCTGGCGCGGCCAGACGATTTCTATCAGGGGCTGTTGGAGCTCCACCGTGATCTTAGCGATGAGCAAAGCCGCCTTGCCAACGCCAAGCTCATCCTGCTGCTCGCCAATCACGTTGGTGATCATGCGGTTCTTGACGAGGCGCTGCGTATTGCGCGCGAGGGTCTGGCAGAGGCGGTCGCGAGCGCTGGCGGCCAACCGCCTCCAGTCGAGATGGATGCTATCCGCGCGGCGATGCAGGGCTCGAGCAAGGAGGGGTCATGAAGCTGGCCTCGCTAAAGCAAGGTCGCGATGGCGAGTTGATCGTGGTAGCGCACGATTGTTCGCGCGCGGTCAAAGTGCCTGAGATCGCGCCCACCTTGCAGGCGGCGCTGGATGACTGGGCGCGCGTCGAACCCCGGTTGCAAGAGATCTCAAGGCAACTTAACGCCGGCGGCTATACGGCTGCGTTTGAGCTCGATGCGCATGCCTTGGCCTCACCGTTGCCGCGCGCCTATCAGTGGGCGGACGGTAGCGCCTATGTGAACCACGTAGAGCTGGTGCGCAAAGCCCGCGGCGTGGCCATGCCGGAGAACTTCTGGACGGAGCCGCTGATGTATCAGGGCGGTTCCGATGGATTCAGCGGCCCGCGTGAGGACATCCTCGCTGCCAGCGAGGAGTGGGGCATCGATTTCGAGGCCGAGGTAGCGGTGGTTACCGACGATGTGCCGATGGGAATTGCGCCCGAGGTGGCCGGGCGGCACATCAAGCTGTTGCTGCTGGTCAACGATGTCTCGCTGCGTAATCTTATTCCCGGTGAGCTCGCCAAAGGCTTCGGCTTCTTTCAGAGCAAGCCGGCCTCGGCTTTCTCTCCGGTGGCGGTGACGCCGGATGAGCTGGGCGAGGCCTGGGATGGAGCCAAGGTGCACCTGCCTTTGATGGTATGGCTCAATGAGCAGCCCTTCGGCCGTCCGAACGCCGGTGTGGATATGACGTTCGATTTCCCGCGCTTGATCGCCCACGCGGCCAGGACGCGCTTTCTCGGTGCCGGAACCATCATCGGTTCCGGCACCGTTTCCAACACCGACCGCAGCCAACGGGCCTGCTGCCTGGCGGAACGGCGCCTGCTGGAAGTCCTCACGCACGGAGCGGCGCAGACCCCCTACTTGCGCTTCGGTGACCGTGTCCGCATCGAGATGCTCGACGAGGCCGGCCATAGCGTCTTTGGGGCTATCGACCAGCGCATACGAGAGTACCGGGCGCGATGATCCGGCTCTATGATTATTATCGCTCCACCGCCGCCTATCGGGTTCGGATTGCGTTGAATCTCAAGGGCCTGATTTACCGCCAGTCGCAGGTGAACCTGCGCGAGGGTGAGCAATTGCACCCCGCCTACCGGGGCTTGAACCCCCAGT
>JAKDMK010000255.1 GCA_030452365.1 Nitrococcus sp. | reverse complement strand
TACTATGGGTGCGCAGAAGCATTGTTCATGCGCAGGAGCATTGTGCAGTTGTTTCAGATCGACCCTGTGAATGTGCCATGCGAACATGGCGGAGGTGCAAAATGCACACTGATCAGATGCAAACGGATGAGATCATGTACAGGAAACAGCCCAGCAGGCACTCGCATATTATCAGCAGCAACTGGCATATACTGAAGGGCAAGACTCGGCAGCGCTGGGCGGAGCTCACCCAGAGGAACATCGACAAAGTCATCGCGGGATGGGAGGAAGAGCACTCCGGCAGAATCCAGAAGCTCTACCACCTCAGCAAAAAGGAGGCGGATCAGATGAACGAGCGTTGGTAGAAACGGACCGCGATCCGCATCATTGGAGCTGCACCTCATCAAGCGGTGACGCGAGCGGCACGATGAGCCCTTGATTTCTATAAAACATAGAGGCGACTCACATTAAAACTCCAAGCGTGGGTGGGCGAAGCTTCTCTTGCCTTTGCGGGTGGGGGAAAGAACGGCTCACAAAGCGGGGCTCCGCCACCCACCTCAACTAAGCCCCACCGCAACTCCAACCCACCTGCCGCGGCCGTACACGACATCCTTGTTCCTCCCATCCGTGCTGCATACTCAGATACCAACGCATTCAGTTCGGCTGCTGGAAAGGCCATCCGATTTCAGTACGGGCCAGCCGGATCTGGCATAATCATTAGCTTGCTTGCCGATCGTGCAACTCTGGATCCCTTCGACTATGACGCGAAAGATACTGGTCACAAGTGCCCTCCCCTATGCCAACGGCCCGATCCATCTCGGTCATTTGGTCGAGTATATCCAAACGGATATCTGGGTTCGCTTTCAGAGGCTTCAGGGCAACGAGTGCTACTATGTCTGCGCCGATGATGCCCATGGCACACCCGTCATGCTCAAAGCTCGGGAGCAGGGCATCACGCCGGAGGAGCTCATCGAACGCTTCGCCGCCGAGCACCAAGCCGATTTCGCGGCCTTTCTGGTTCAGTTCGACAACTACTACACTACCCACTCCGCCGAGAACCGGTATTTCTCCACCCTGATCTACGAGCGTTTGCGCGCCGCCGGGCATATCGAAAGGCGCGAGATCACCCAGGCTTATGACCCGCAGATGCACATGTTCCTACCGGACCGCTACATCAAGGGCACCTGCCCACGCTGTAGGGCAGCGGATCAATACGGTGATAACTGTGAGGTCTGTGGTGCCAGCTACTCCCCAGGCGAGCTCATGGATCCGGTTTCCGTGATCTCCGGCGCGCGCCCGATCGAGCGCGCCTCGGAGCACTTCTTCTTCCGACTGCAAGACTTCGAAACCATGCTACGCGAGTGGGCCGACCCCACACACATCCAAGAAGAGGTGGCGAACAAGCTCAAGGAATGGTTCGAGGAAGGCCTGAAGTCCTGGGATATCTCCCGCGATGCGCCCTACTTCGGCTTCGAAATCCCGGATGCGCCGAATAAATACTTTTACGTCTGGCTCGATGCGCCGATTGGCTACATGGCCAGTTTCAAGAATTTCTGCGATCGCGAGGGGCTTGATTTCGGCGCGTACTGGGATCGGAACTCGGAAGCCGAGCTTTATCATTTTATAGGCAAGGACATCGTGTACTTCCACGCCCTGTTCTGGCCGGCCATGCTGGAGGGGGCTGGGTTGCGCAAGCCGACCCGGCTTTTCACCCACGGCTTTCTCACCATCAACGGCCAGAAGATGTCCAAGTCGCGCGGCACCTTCATCACGGCCCACACGTATTTGCAGCATCTTAACCCTGAGTGCCTGCGCTACTACTTCGCGGCAAAGCTCGCCAGCGGGGTTGACGACCTTGACCTGAACCTGGAGGACTTTGCACAAAGGGTGAACGCCGATTTGGTCGGCAAGCTGGTCAACATCGCCAGCCGTTGCGCGGGCTTCATCGAGAAGCGCTTTGCGGGACGGCTCTCTGAAACCCTGGCGGCGCCTGCGTTGTATCGCAAGTTCACGGCTCAGGGGGCTCGGATCGCCGATCTCTACGAGCAGCGCGAGTACTCCCGCGTAGTACGTGAGGTCATGGCGCTCGCCGACGAGGCCAACCAGTACATCGATGAGCAAAAGCCCTGGCTGCTCGCCAAGCAGGCCGGACAGGATGACCAGGTGCAGATGATCTGCACCATGGGCATCAATCTGTTCCGTTTGCTGATGGCTTATCTAAAGCCCATCTTGCCACGCATGGCAGGGGATGCCGAAGCCTTCCTCAACCGACCAGCGCGGGATTGGGACGATGCCAGCCGACCCCTGCTTGACCACACGGTTAATCCGTTTACACCGCTCATAACCCGAATCGACAGAGCGAATGTCGAGCGCGTGCTCGATCAGTCCCAGGAAACCCTGGCGCAAGGGGCCTCCTCGGGATGACCGGATCCGGTGCCGATCTAGCGTGCCTCAATCCACTCGACAGCGCCGATCCGGCGTGGCGTTACTGATGCGTACAAAGTACGGCTGGCTTGGGGCGGCATACTGACAATACTAAGGAATACTGAATATGCTTGATGCGGCCTTCATCTTGGCTGGCCTCGCCGTTGCGGCCGGACTGCTGTTCGCAGGGGTGGCCCGTGCGCCCCGCAAGCCCCGACCTGATGCCGACCGGATTGATGCCCTCCTGCCACAAACGCAATGCGGGCGCTGCGGTTATTCAGCCTGCCGTCCCTATGCGGAGGCGATCGTCCGCGGCGAGGCGGACATCAACCAATGCCCCCCGGGCGGGGATCGTGGGGTACGCGCGCTCGCCGAGCTGCTCGGGCGCAAGCCCAAGCCCCTTAACCCGAAGCACGGCACGGCCCCGGGGCAGCCGACCGTAGCCTGGATCGACGAAGCGGCATGCATCGGCTGCACCCGTTGCATCCAAGTTTGCCCCGTGGATGCCATTCTGGGGGCCGCCAAGCAAATGCATACGGTGATCCGCACCGAATGCACCGGCTGTGAGCTCTGTATTGAACCCTGCCCAGTAAACTGTATCCACATGCGAGCGGCGCCAGAGGATGCATGCGCCCAACCCCCCCTCAACCAAAACCCACTTCTGGCTACCTGGCGTTATGGCTCGCAGAGCCGAGGGCGACACGCACGCAAAGCTGATCTCGCGCGCGAACGCTATCAGCACCGCACGGACCGCCTCGCGCGCGAACACCTTGAACGGCAGCAGCGGCAGAAGCGCAAGAAGGTAATGCCCCGGCGCGACCTTGACAGCATCGATAAGAAAACCGTGATTCAGGCGGCCCTGACACAGGCGCGACGGCGCCAAGCGGCCATGGCATCCAAGCGCAAGGCAGCGATTACAACCCGCTCTGAGTGAGACTGGGCTGTCTGCGGTATGAACCGCCAGAAATGCACCGCCATCTTTCACCGCCTCCAGGCTGCGAATCCGAACCCGCGCACTGAGCTGCGCTATCGCACATCCTTCGAGCTCTTGATCGCGGTCATGCTCTCCGCGCAGGCTACCGACCGCAGCGTCAACAAGGCAACCGAGAGGCTGTTCGGCGTTGCCCATACACCGGAAACCATGCTGGCGCTGGGCGAACAACGGCTCAGGGAATACATACAGACGATAGGGCTGTTCAACAGCAAGGCGCGCAACATCATGGAAACCTGTCGCATTCTGGTGCAGGTACACAATGGTCGAGTACCCGACAAGCGTGACGACCTGGAGTCGCTTCCAGGAGTGGGACGCAAGACGGCCAATGTGATCCTTAATACCGCATTCGGCCAACCCACTTTGGCCGTGGACACTCATATCTTTCGCGTCGCCAACCGCACCGGTCTCGCGAGCGGCCGCACCCCCCGGCAGGTAGAAGACAAACTAATGCGACGCATACCAAAGCAGTACCTGCAGGATGCCCATCATTGGCTCATCCTCCATGGGCGCTATATATGCACCGCGCGCAAGCCGCGCTGCGCCGAGTGCGTGCTCTACGACCTCTGCGAGTTCGCGGGCAAGGCAGCCAACGCGAAGAATTGAATCCCCGTTTGCCTGGCAATGGAGTCATACGGCAAATCTCGTTGTCATATTCGTTAGGGCGAGACCTTTTCCGGACCGACACGTGCAGGGAGGCAGCCTGTGGGCTTACGGCGGTAGAGTCGATGGACAAAGGCGCAGGAAGCGTCTGCTTTACCGACCGGCTAGGGCCAAGGATAAGGCCGGCGAGGCCCTACGCACGCGGTTTAGGTTTCGTATCATGCATGCCGTCCCGGAGAAGGCTCGCCCCACCATTGCTGCTTTCTCGCCATAGGCGCACGCCGAGCGCCGCATAGCGCTCGTACGTTTCTGCCAGAACAATCGCCACAGTAATCGCCCAGATGCGTTACCCTATTTAACAGAGCCTATCCAAAGCACCGGCAGCCCCGTTATATGCTATTCAGTCAGGATCGCAGCGAGCTGCGCCG
>JAKDMK010000044.1 GCA_030452365.1 Nitrococcus sp. | reverse complement strand
CAGAGAACACAAACTTCGGCCTAACCATCGGCAAGGAACCGGCTTACTCTCCGACCACGATTAACGCCATACCAATTGCGGCCGTATTCAGTTGCTCCGGACAACGCCATGCTACGTCAGTAGGTGTAGAGGTTGGGGTGACGAAGGAACCCCAACACATGGGGCAGGGGAGAGACGGAAAACGTTGGGGTTCGCAAGCTCACCCCATCAACCTACGGGTCCTGTTGGTTGTAGGGGGGAATGTCTCGTTGTTGTCCGTTGCTGCTCGTGCGCCATCCGTGAACCCGAGCGATAATGGCGTTTATGCTTGCTATACGGCCTTTTGTCTATCCAAACAATATGCTATGTGATCCAAACCGCGCCAATCGGAGAGTATTGGCATCAGATCGCCGGTAGATCAAAAGCAGGTCGGGTTTTATGTGGCATTCCCGATAACCCGCCCAGTTTCCGGTGAGCGCATGATCATGGTAACGGTCTTCCAACGGGCGATCAGCCGCCAAGGCCCGGAGTACCGGAACCAAGCCTTCATCGAGTACTGCCCGATGCTGACCCTTGGTTTCTCGTTTGTAGTCACGTTTGAACGCAGACGAGCGCTCAATCGTCCGCATGCAGATCGATCATCAAGGAATCCACGCTGTCGAATCGCCGGCCTTGGCCGGCTTCCAGTTCGCTGATCGCCTCGCGTGTGGTGGCATTCGGCGCCTTGATCTCAAACGGCAAACGACGCTCATCGGCGATGCGCCGCATGAGTAACCGGATGGCGTCCGATACCGACAACCCCATCGCCGCAAGCGATTCAGCTGCCCGCTCCTTGGTCTTCCGGTCAATCCGGGCACGCACATAAGTATCACTCAAGCGCATCGCACTTCCCTCCAGAGGTTTCTTGTAATATTGTAGTCTTATTGTGACTACAGGGCCAACATTGGGTCACTTTTGGCCGTTAGCGGTCGCTCATCTATCCTGCCGGAGATGTATCTACCGGCGCTGCTCCAGGGCGGCATGCGAGCGCTGCAGATGGTTGCGACATAACTGTTCTAGGCACCCAACCCGGCCGAGCGCCTGCCTGCAGCAGGCAGGCCGGAGTTTTTTGTTGACGGCGCTGCTTACATAGTGCCTACACGAGGAATTTGCTGTTCGAGGCGATGTTCTCTAAGCCTTTGGTGCCGGGAGCGAGAGTCGAACTCGCACCCCCTTGCGGGGACCGGATTTTGAGTCCGGCGCGTCTACCAGTTCCGCCATCCCGGCTCTGCTACACCCGCGCAGTATAAGGCAGGCCGGGGTAGGTCGAAACTATCCGTTACGCAAAGTGCAGCGATTCGACCGCTGACGGAAGAAGCAGACCAGAATGCAGCAACACAATTGATTTCGCGGTGTTGCCCCGGAGCTGATACCATCGGCGCGGCTATTTTTCGATCGTCTCACGGGTACACTGGCACGGTCATAGAATCTGGATCTTTCCTCCCTCTATGCGGGTCAGCGATTTTCATTTCGAGCTACCGGATGCGCTGATCGCCAGCGAGCCGCTGCCCGAGCGCACGGCAAGCCGATTGCTGGTGATCGAAGGCGGCACGGGCGTGTTGCAGGACCGCCGCTTCGATGCGCTGACCGAACTGCTGCGCCCCGGTGACCTCCTGGTCGTCAATGATACGCGCGTGATTCGCGCACGCCTTTATGGCACAAAGGAGAGCGGCGGACGGGTCGAAGTCCTGCTGGAACGGTTGCTTGATGAGCATATGGCGCTGGCCCAGGTGCGGGCCAGCAAGGCGCCCAGGCCCGGGACGCGCTTGTGGCTAGAAGACGCCGTCGCCGCCCTTGTGCTGGGGCGCCAAGGCGAGCTTTATCGGCTGCGCTTCGAGGCCGCCGAGCCGCTGATCGAGCTGCTTGATCGTTACGGGCACGTGCCGTTGCCGCCTTATCTGCGGCGTGCCGACACGCCTGCCGACCGGGAGCGCTACCAAACCGTATTCGCCGCGCGCCCCGGTGCGGTGGCGGCGCCGACGGCTGGCCTACACTTCGACCAGGCGCTATTGCAGCGGCTAGCGGATAAAGGGGTAGCGCAGGCCCGGGTGACCCTGCACGTCGGCGCGGGTACCTTCCAGCCCGTGCGGACTCATTGGGTCCAGCAACACCGGATGCACGCGGAGTATCTGGAGGTCGACTCGGCCGTATGCACCGAGGTGGCCGAGGCCCGGGCGCGCGGAGGCCGTGTAGTGGCCGTGGGCACGACCGTGGTCCGCTCGCTCGAAACGGCGGGCCGCTCGGGCGTGTTGTGCCCGTATCGGGGGGATACTGATCTCTTCATTTATCCCGATTACCGCTTCCGGATGGTGGATGCGCTGATCACGAATTTTCATCTTCCCGGCTCTAGCCTGCTCATGCTGGTCTGCGCCTTCGCTGGCCGGGAGCAAGTGCTGCGCGCCTACCGGCATGCGGTGGCCGCACGCTATCGCTTCTACAGCTATGGCGATGCGATGTTCGTCCAGCCAGCGCGGCCGCGGGCGCTGGTGTGAGCATGCGCTTCGAGCTGCTGGCCCGCTGCGGGCGTGCCCGCCAGGGGCGCCTCGTCTTCGAGCGGGGGGTGGTCGATACGCCTGCCTTTATGCCGGTTGGCACCTACGGCACCGTCAAGGCCATGACGGCCGAGGAGCTTGCCGCGCTCGGCGTGCAGATGCTGCTTGCCAATACCTTCCATCTGATGTTGCGCCCGGGCACCGAGATCATCGGCGCCCACGGTGACCTGCACGCGTTCATGCACTGGAACGGCCCGATACTCACCGACTCCGGTGGCTTTCAAGTCTACAGTCTGGGCGCGATGCGCCGGATTACCGAGCAGGGGGTGCACTTTCGCTCGCCGGTCGACGGCGCAAGGGTGTTCATGGGACCCGAGCAAGCCATGGCGGTCCAGAGAACGCTCGGCGCGGACATCGCCATGGCGTTCGACGAATGCCTCGCCTATCCGGCGACGGAATCCGCCGCGCGCACCTCCATGGAGCTTTCGCTGCGATGGGCGGCGCGCAGCCGCGCAGCCCACGCGGATAATTCGGCGGCGCTGTTTGGAATCATTCAGGGCGGTCTGTACGAGCCGCTGCGCAGGGCTTGCCTGCACGCCCTGCTGGAGATCGGCTTCGACGGCTACGCCGTGGGCGGCCTGGCGGTGGGGGAGCCGGTCGAGGAGCGCCAGCGCATACTGGAGTCGCTGGAGCCGCACCTACCCCTGCAGCAGCCGCGTTATCTCATGGGCGTTGGCAAGCCAGAGGATATCGTCGAGGCCGTATGCTCTGGGGTCGATTTATTTGATTGTGTCATCCCCACACGCAATGCTCGAAACGGCTACCTCTATACACACGCTGGAACCATCCGCATCCGTAACAGACGCTATGCCAGTGATACGCGGCCGATCGACGAGCAGTGCGGCTGTTATACCTGTCGCCACTACAGCCGGGCCTATTTGCGCCATCTTGACCGATGCAATGAGATTCTCGGGGCGCGGCTCAACACGTTGCACAACCTGAGCTACTACCAGCAGCTGATGCGGGCGCTACGCACCGCTATTGCGCAGGCTCGCCTGGATTGCTACGTCCGCGAGTTCTACGCCAAACGCGAGCCCGTGTGACATAATGCTGAGCTTTCTTCACGGGTACGCATCCATTCCGCCGTTTCAGCGATGAGGAGCTTAACATATGGATTTCCTAATCAGCGACGCCATGGCTCAGAACGGTCAGGTCGCGGGATCTGGCCTCGCTGGCCTGATCTTTCCGATCGCGCTGATTGTCATCTTCTACTTTCTGCTGATACGCCCGCAGCAAAAGCGCTCCAAGGAGCACAAGAAACTGGTGGCGAACCTGGGTAAAGGCGATGAGGTGCTCACCAGCGGTGGCGTGTTGGGCCTGGTAACCGACGTGGGGGAGGGCTACGCCTCCTTGGAGATTGCTGATGGTGTGGAGATCCGCATTCAGAAGGCCGCGGTGACCCAAATACTGCCCAAGGGGACGATCAAGCAGAAGGTGAAGAAGGGCGAAACGCTTGCCGCGCCCGCGAAGGGCAAGGCCGAGAGCGGCAAGACCGAGAGCGGCAAGACCAGCAAGTGAGCCACCGCTACCGGAGCAAGCATGACCAATCGCTACCCCTTGTGGAAGTATCTTATTATCGCTGTGGTTCTGGTGGCGGGGTTTCTCTATGCATTGCCAAACCTCTACGGTGAGGATCCGGCACTACAGATCACCACCGAGGAGGGGGTTGCACCGGCAGAGCCGGTGCAACAGCGGATTCTCGATCTGCTTGACGCGCAGGGGATTGCCGTCAAGGGCAGCGGGGTTCGCAACAATCACTTTATGGTTCGATTCCACAACACGGAGGTTCAGCTCAAGGCGGCTGACCAAGTGGCGCTGGCATTGGGCCAGCAGTATACGGTGGCGCTCAACCTAGCGCCGACCACGCCCGAATGGCTGCGCGCCATCAATGCGCAGCCGATGTATCTTGGGCTCGACCTGCGCGGCGGCGTGCACTTTCTCATGGAGGTGGATACTCAGGCGGCGGTCAGGCAGGCCATGGAGCGCTACGTCAGCGCCTTTCGTACCCAGCTGCGCGAGGCTGGAATCCGCTACTCGGCGGTGACGCTGAACGATCTTAGCGTGCAAATCGCCTTTAGTGAGGTGCCTGTGCGTGAGGAAGCCGTTCAGTTGCTGCGCAACGAGTATCCGGAGCTGACCTTCAACTCCGATGTGCGAAACGGCAAGTATCTGCTGACGGCGCTGCTACCGGAGAGTGAGGCACAGGAAATCGCAGATCTGGCCGTGCAGCAGAACATTACCACCTTGCGCAACCGGGTCAACGAGCTGGGGGTGGCGGAGCCGGTGATCCAGCGCCAGGGCAAGAATCACATCGTCGTCGAGCTTCCTGGCGTGCAGGATACCGCACGCGCAAAGGACATCCTGGGCACGACGGCAACCCTCGAGTTCCATCTGGTGAACATGAGCTACTTCCCTAATCGGGGCGGGGCTGATCAGCCGGTGCCACCTGATAGCAGGGTCTATCCCAAGCGCGACGGCGGCTATGTAGTGCTCAAGCGCGACACCATCCTCACCGGTAAGTTCATCACCGACGCCCAGGCGGGTTTCGATCAGCAGACTGGTGGCCCCGAGGTGACGATCCGGCTCAACGGCGCCGGCGGCAAGATCATGAATGATTTTACCTCCGAGCATGTCAAGGACTTTATGGGAGTGGTGTTCATCGAAAACCAAACCCAGACACGGACAGTCGATGGCGAGACCAAGAGAATACGCAGCCGCAGCGAGGAGGTGATCAACGTGGCCCAGATCCAGGAGCCGCTCGGCAGCCGGTTCCGGATTACGGGTCTGGATAGCTCGCACGCCGCCCACAATCTCGCTCTGCTGTTGCGGGCCGGTTCTCTCGCCGCACCAATTACCATCGTCGAGGAGCGCACCATTGGGCCCAGCCTCGGCCAGCAGAATATCGAGCAGGGCTTTATCGCGGCGGTGGTGAGTTTTCTAGTGGTGGCGCTGTTTCTGGCGGCCTACTACCGGGTGTTCGGCCTCTTCGCCGATGCCGCGCTGCTCGCCAACCTAGTCTTCACAATAGCAATTCTTTCGCTGCTGCAGGCGACATTGACCTTGCCCGGGATCGCCGGTATCGCGCTTTCCATCGCCATGGCGGTAGATGCCAACGTGCTCATCTACGAGCGCATACGCGAAGAGCTCCGAGCCGGCGCCAGCCCCCAGGCTGCTATCGCCGCGGGATACGAGCGCGCATTCTCGGCCATCTTCGACGGCAACATCACGGTCTTAATGGCGGCTGTGTTGTTGTTCCTCTTCGGTACCGGCCCTATCAAGGGATTCGCGGTGACGCTGTCGATCGGTGTCGCGGCTTCCATGTTCACTGCCATCATGGGCACGCGAGCGCTGGCCAACCTGGTCTACGGCGGTCGGCGCGGCGTGCGCCTGCAGATCTAATTACGGAATGACCTGATGCAAATCCTCAAGCGCGAGACGCACATTGATTTCATCGGCCAGAGCCGTCCGGCGGCGATACTCTCCGCGCTGCTGATCCTGATCTCGGTCGTCTCCCTGGCAATTCAAGGCCTCAACTTCGGACTCGACTTCACCGGCGGCACGTTGGTGGAGCTCCATTATCCGCAACCGGTGGAGTTGGACGGCGTGCGCGCGACTCTGGGAGAGGCCGGCTTCCCCGATGCCGTGGCGCAGTACTTCGGCAGCGCCCAGGACGTGGTCATCCGCCTCGCGCCGGAACATGGCGAGGCGCAGCAGGTGAGTGAGCAAGTATTGCAAGCCTTGCGGACCGGCGGGGGGAACCCGGAGCTTCAGCGCGTGGTGTTCGTCGGACCACAGGTGGGCGAGGAGCTGACCACCAAGGGTGGTTTGGCAATGCTCTACGCCATTATCGGCATTCTGGTCTACACCGCCTTCCGCTTCGAGTACCGCTTTGCCGCTGGCGCGATCCTGGCGCTGATCCATGACGTCGTCGTCACCATCGGCTTCTTCTCGGTATTGCAACTCGAGTTCGATCTCACGGTGCTGGCCGCGGTGCTCGCGATCATCGGCTACTCGGTCAACGACACCATAGTGATATTCGACCGTATCCGCGAGAATTTCGCGCGCCTGCGCAAACGCACGTCGGTGGAAATCGCCAATATCTCCATCAACCAGACCCTCTCGCGCACCCTGATGACCGGAGGCATAACGCTAGCGGTGTCGGTGGTGCTCTACGTGCTCGGGCCTGAGCTCATCGCCGGTTTTTCGCTGGCCATGATCGTGGGTGTAATCGCCGGCGCCTACTCTACGGTCTACATCGCCAGCGCCGCCGCGCTCACGCTCGGTATAAGCAAGGCGGACATGATGCCGCCGAGAAAGGAAGGCGCGGAGATCGAAGAGCGGGTTTGACCCGCTATCGCCTGGCATCAGTCTTCGGCTTTCGCGGCTGACGCTTGCAAAGGGGAAGTGATACTCGAGCCGCTATGCGCTCAGCGCTACTCCTGCTCGGAGCGATTCTACCGGCTGGCCGTGATCAGTGTTTGTAGCTCTTGGCTTTTGTCGGCGCTGCCGCTTGCGAGGGACTGCTCGGCCTGCGCGTTGAGCACGATGATGGCGATGCGCCGGTTGACGGGCGCGCGTGGGTGCGCCACGTCGAAGGGCAGCTCCGCTGCCATTCCGGATACCCTTCTCACCTGGTTCTCCGATAAACCTGCCGCGAGCATGGCGCGGCGGGCGGAATTAGCGCGCCCCGCGGACAGCTCCCAATTACTGTAATTACGCCCGTTGCTGGCATAGGGCCTGGCATCGGTGTGGCCGATGATAGTGATGCTGTTGGGTAGTTTGGCAATCAGCGGAGTGAGCTGGGTAAGAATGCGTTCGGCGTAAGGCTTGAGCGCCTCGCTTCCGAGCGCAAACATGGGTCGGTGCTGGTTATCGACGAGTTGGATGCGCAGCCCATCGTGGGCGAAATCGATCTTGATCTGGTCGCGAAACTCATGCAGCAGCGGGCTCTGCTCTTTCGCCTGACGCAGACTGGTATTGAGCGCCTGCAGCAGCGCCAGATCGCTGTCCCCAGCGTGCTTGCGGCTCAGCGTGGCCTCGCTGTCGCCGAGATTGACCTGACCGAAGTCCTTGCTGATGTCCGGACCGCCGCCCTTCAGAACGCTGGTGGTGTCGCCCGAGGTTTTGCCACCGGAGAGCGAGGTATGGTAGGGGTTCTGGAAGTATTCGGCGATGCCATGCAGCTGCGCCTCGGTGGTCGAGCCCAGCAGCCACATCAACAGAAAGAAGGTCATCATCGCGGTGACGAAGTCGGCATAGGCCACCTTCCAGGCGCCGCCGTGGTGCGCATGAGCGGCCCTTTTGACCTTTTTGATGATGACAGGAGGCTTAGAATCCGGGCTCATGGTAGGCCTTCTCCACTCTTCTGCTGCCGCAGGTGCTCCTCCAGCTCAAGAAAGCCCGGCCGCTGGCTGGAGTAGATCACCTTGCGGGCGTACTCTACGGCGGTGGCCGGCGCCGCACCGGTGACCAGTGCCATAAGCCCTGCCTTGAGGCATTCCAGATATTTCCCCGCCGCCGCGGCGCGCTGCTCCATTAGGTTCGCAACCGGGGCAACGAAGCCGTAGCCGAGCAGGATGCCGAGAAAGGTGCCCACCAGCGCGGCGGCGATAAGCTGGCCCAGCACCGCCGGCGGTTGATCTACCGATTGCATGGTGTGGACCACGCCTAGCACGGCCGCCACAATGCCAAAGGCCGGCAGCCCATCGGCCATCTTGCGCAACGCGTCCACCGGTCTCATCGCCTCGTTGTGATGGGTTTCGATCTCCAGATCCATCAGAGTATCCATCTCGTGCGGGTTGAGCTGACCGCTGGTGATTATCCGCAGGTAATCGGTAAGGAACTCCATGGCGTGAGGGTCGGCACTCACTCGACTGGCCTTCTGGAATATCGGGCTCTCTGCGGGGTTCTCCACGTCGGCTTCGATAGCGAGCAGGCCATCGAGGCGCGCTTTCGCGGCGAGCTCACTGATCATCGTCAGGGTCTCCATGTACAGCACCTTGTTAAAGGGCGAGCCTTTCAACACCGCGGTCACTCCGCGCGCAGTGGCCTTGAGCGTGTCGCCGCCCGAGCTCATCAAGAACGCCGCGCCGGCCGTGCCGCCGATGATCAAAAATTCCACCGGCTGGAGCAGCACGCCGAGATGACCGCCGGCCAATAGGAAACCGCCACCGACGGCGCCGATGACCATCACATAGCCAAAGAGGATAAGCATTCGAACGCCTCATACCCGGAATCGCAAAGCCGCCGCCGCGTGCCGCAGGCGAAGACAATGATCCCTGACCGAGCGCCCATACACTGTGTGGTTGTTCTCAGAATCCCGGGCTTCTTGGGTGTCCTAGGCGTGCACTGAGCCCCAGATCTCCCGTAGTGGATGAGCCGGGGTAGCATGTCTTTGCTTATGACATGTAATACCACAGCGCCAGCGCACCGAGCACAATCCGGTACCAGGCGAATACGGTGAAGTCGTGGTTGGAGATGTATTGCAGCAAGAAGCGAACCGCAACGAATGCACTTGCGAACGCCGCCACGAAGCCGGTCAAGAACACCAACAGATCGTCCGGGCGCAGGATGTCCCAGGATTGGAACAGATCGAACGCCGTCGCGGCGAACATGACGGGGATGGCCAGAAAAAAAGAAAACTCGGTCGCTGCTCGCCGCGACAGGCCGCCAACAAGTCCACCCATGATAGTCGCGCCAGAGCGTGACACGCCCGGGATCAAGGCCGCCGTCTGGGCGATGCCGATCTTTAGCGCATCGCGCCAGCCAGTCTCATCGACGGTCTCGACCCTGACGCGGTGCACCTGCCGTTCGATGAGCAGGATGACCACGCCGCCGACGATCAACGCCGTCGCGACCACCACCGGAGAAAAAAGAAACTGCTTGATGACGTCGTGAAACAGCAAACCCAGCACCGCCGCTGGTATGAATGCGACCACTAGGTTCAACAGGAACCGCCGGGCGGACGGATCGCCGGGTAGGCCACGAACGACGTCGGTGAGCTTGTGGCGGTAGAACCAACAGATGGCAAGGATGGCGCCGAGCTGGATCACGATCTTGAAGCTCGCCGCGCGCGCGCCCGTGAAGCCGAGCAGATCGCCGGCGATGATTAGGTGCCCGGTACTGGAGATAGGCAGGAACTCGGTCAGGCCCTCGAGCAGGCCGAGCAGCAGCGCGATGAAAAGCGTCGCGATATCCACATCCCCCCCAATTTAAAGCAACCGCGTCGGGCACCCGCGGCGGCTCATCGCCGGGGCTGATCGAGACCGACGAGAGCGATCCTGAGATAACCGGCGGAACGCAGCGCGTTCAGTGTCTGCATGAGCGTATCGTAGTCGATGCTTTTGTCCGCGCGCAAAAAGACGCGACTTTCCTTGTTGCCCTTTGCGGCGTGATCGAGCGCCGCACCCAGCGCATCGCGGCTGACCGGATCGCCACCGAGCACGAGGCTGTGATCGGCTTTAATGGTAAGAATGATCGGCTTATCCGGCCTTGGAGCGTAGTCGGCGGTCGAGGCCGGAAGATTCACGTTGACATCGACGGTCGCGAGTGGGGCGGCCACCATGAAAATGATGAGCAGCACCAGCATGACGTCGATGAAAGGGGTGACATTGATCTCGTGGTTCTCGGCAAGATCGTCATCATGATGATTGCGCCTGCTGAGCATGTGGTCACTCCGCCACGGTGCGAAGAGCGGCCCTGCCGCCGGCGCCCCGGCTGAGATCGCGGGAGGCAAGGCGCAACACCGCCGCTGTGGTGTCGGCGACTAGCGCCTTATAGGCGGCGATTCGGCGAGTGAAGTGGTTGTAGATGACTACGGCCGGAATGGCGGCGGCTAACCCAAGTGCCGTTGCTAGCAAGGCTTCGGCGATGCCCGGTGCGACGATGGCAAGGTTTGTCGTATGGGCTTTGGAGATGTCGATAAAACTGTTCATGATGCCCCATACGGTGCCGAACAGGCCGACGAATGGAGCCGTCGCGCCGATGGTGGCGAGAACACCCGTGCCTTTGGTTATCCCTCGACCGGTCTGCGCCTCGATCCGCTCCAGACGCGAGGCGATGCGCTCCTTCAGTCCTTCGCGATCGTCGAGCGCGTCGGCGGAGAGTTTCAGCTCGGCAGCGACGGCGAGCAGTTCGGTCGATGGGGCGCCGCGCTCGCCCCTGAGGCGTTCAGAGGCTTCTGCCAAGGTACGGGCTTCATTCATTGTCTTTAGCATGGCCTGTTGGCGCGTGCTCGCTTTGCGAAGCTCGAGGCTTTTGGCGATGAGTACCGTCCAGGTGACGATGGAGGCGAAAAAGAGGCTTATCAGCACCGCCTTCACGACCCAGTCGGCTTGAAGATACATCCCC
>JAKDMK010000254.1 GCA_030452365.1 Nitrococcus sp. | reverse complement strand
TTCAGGCCCTTGAGCCAGTCGAAGAACTCGTCGAGAAGGTTCACCGTGTAGATCATGGATCAATTGTAATCGAGTGATTACATAAAATCAATCCTGCGAGGAATTACGATGCCGTTTCGCAAGCCCTCGCCGTGGGGTTAAACTCGCTCCTGACTTGCCCCTCGCAATGTGGCTCTGTGTCAGGGATGATTTCTCCGCTCCGGGCATAACCCATGCACTGTTGAGGACGGGCAGATCCAGAACCTACTAATCAGTATTCCTTCATTGGGAGTGGGCTATTGGGAAAGTTGATCCAGGGCATCCGCGGTTTCAATGACATCCTGCCGGATGCGTATCCCATTTGGCGTTTCGTCGAAACCACCCTACGTGAGATTTTGCAGGCCTACGGCTATCAGGAGATCCGCCTGCCAGCGGTGGAGAAGACCGTGTTGTTCGCTCGCGCTATCGGTGAGGTGACCGACATCGTCGAAAAGGAGATGTACACCTTCGCGGACCGCAACGGCGAGAGCCTAACCTTGCGGCCCGAAGGCACGGTCGGCTGCGTGCGTGCGTGCGTTGAGCACGGGCTGCTGCACAAGCACCAGCCCAGACTCTGGTATGGCGGCGCGATGTTTCGCTACGAGCGGCCGCAGAAGGGACGTTATCGTCAATTTCACCAGATCGGCGCCGAGGTCTTCGGCGTCCCGGGACCGGACGTCGATGCCGAGATGATCCTAATGACCGGGCGCATGTTGCGCGCGCTCGGGCTTGCCGATCTTGAGCTGCAGATCAACTCGCTCGGGACTGCGGGCTCGCGCGCCGACTATCGCGAGCGGTTGGTGGGCTATTTCAGGCGCCATCATGAGCTGCTCGACGATGATGCCCGCCGCCGGCTGGATATGAATCCCCTGCGGATCCTCGATAGCAAGAGCCAGTCCATGCAAGGGCTGATCGCACAGGCGCCGAGCATCCTGGAGCATCTGGACGAGGCCTCGCGGGCACATATCCAGCGGGTCACGGAAATTTTGGATGCCGCTTTAGTGACCTATACGCTCAACCCCCGCTTGGTGCGCGGTCTGGATTACTATACCCGCACGGTGTTCGAGTGGACGAGTAAGGATCTCGGCGCGCAAGGTACCGTTTGCGCGGGTGGTCGCTATGACGGATTGGTCGAACAGATCGGCGGTCCGCCTACACCGGCAATCGGTTTTGCGACCGGAATCGAGCGTCTCGTCACCCTGATCGCCGAGTCTGGCCGGGTGCTGCCGACGCCGACTTCGCATGCCTATTTGGTGATCGTCGGGGAGGAGGCGGTAGCGCCGGCCTATCGGCTTGCGGAGGAGCTGCGCGATCGCCTGCCGGCGCTGCGGTTGCAGGTAAACAGTGGCGGTGGTTCCTTTAAGAGTCAATTCAAGCGGGCAGATCGCAGCGGTGCCCGCTATGCGATTATTCTCGCTGCCGAGGAGGTCGTGGCCGCAAGGGTCTCGGTCAAGGACCTGCGCGATGACGCCGCCCAACTTAGCCTAAGCGAAGCGGAGCTTGCTGCGCTGCTGGCGCGCTGTATTGATGGGTAGCGGCAACCCAGTACTTGGGCACACGAAACGAGGAAGCAGAGCGTGGTGGGTTATAGGTCGGAAGAAGAGCAGATGGATCAGATCCGTCACTGGTGGAAGGAATACGGGCGCTCGGTATTCGCCGGGGTGATCATAGCGCTCGTGGGCCTTTTCGGCTGGCAGCAATGGCAGGGCTATCAGGACCGGCAGCAGCTCGCCGCCTCTGCTGCCTATCAGGCCTTGATCGCTGACCTCGGGGACGGCAATACGGCCGCGGCACAGAACCGGGCCGAGCAGTTACGAAGCAAACACGCCGACAGTCTCTATGCGGTGCTCGCCGCCTTCCAGATGGCCCACCAATATCTGAGCAGGAATGACCTACAGGCGGCGGCCAAAGAACTGCGTTGGGCAGTGGATCATAAAGAGTTGCCAGCTTTTCATACGATCGCACGCCTGCGATTAGGACGGGTACTGCTGGGCGCCAATGAGGCCAAGGCCGCATTGAAGGTGGCGCAACCGGCACCGAAAGGTCCGTTCGCTGGCCAGTTTCAAGAACTGATCGGGGATATCCATGTCGCGCAGTCCGACCAGGCCGCCGCGATCAAGGCGTATCGGGCGGCGCTTGCCGCTGAGACCGCCGGTCTACGCCGCGGGCTCATCCAGGCCAAGCTCAATGACCTCGGGTCGGCGGTGGAGCCCGCGTTGTGATACGACCGCTCCTGCTGGGGCTGCTTGTGCTGACCCTGACCGCCTGTGCGACCCCGGATCTCTTGGAGTCGACACCCGTTCCACCCAAGCTGAACGAGATCGCGGCGCCGCTACAGGTGCGCCTAATATGGGACGCCGATATCGGCCGCACCGATCAGTTGAGCGAGCGGCTGCGACCGGCTCTGGCTGACGGCCGGCTTTATACGGCATCGAGCGACGGTACGGTGACGGCTTTCGATGCCAAGGATGGGCAGCAGATCTGGCGTCAGGAGCTGGAACGACCCATCTCCGGAGGGCCAGCGGTGGGCGATGGCCTGGTAGTCGTCGGTACGCACGACGGCAAGGTATTGGGGCTGGCGGCCGCCGACGGCAAGCTGCTGTGGATCTCAGGAGTGACCAGTGAAGTGCTCGCACCCGCGGCCATCGGCCAAGGCGTGGCCGTAGTACGCACCAGCGACGGCCGCGTCTTCGCCCTCGATGCCAAGACGGGGGAGCGTCACTGGATTTATAATAGCAATGTCCCGGTGCTTACGCTGCGCGGGCACAGCTCGCCGATACTCGTGCCAGGCGGCGTAATCGTAGGTTTTGATACGGGTCGTGTCGTTGCGCTGAGCCTGGCGGAAGGCGCCCCGGTTTGGGAGCAAACTGTCGGCATTGCGCAAGGACGCACCGAGCTTGAGCAGATGGTCGATGTGGACGCCCATCCTGTGGTTAGCCGCGGTGACGTGTTCGTCGCCACCTATCAGGGCCGAATTGCGCGGCTAAGCTTGCGCAACGGTGATATCGTCTGGGCACGCGAGCTCTCCGTATACGCCGGTATCGCCGCCGATGAAAGCAATGTCTACGCCAGTGACTCTGAAGGACGTATATGGGCCTTCGATCGCTTCAACGGCGCCTCCGTGTGGCGCCAGGATGTATTTCAGGGCGAACGTATGAGCGGGCCAGCCATTTACGCGGACTATGTGGTCGTCGGCGGCTCGGATGGTTATCTGTATTGGCTTTCTGTCGACGACGGTCGCCTGCTCGCGCGGCAGAAGGTGGATGACACGCGGCTCAACGTAGCCCCGCTCATCGCCGATGACCGTGTCTACGTGCAGTCAATGGATGGCCGGCTGGCGGCCTATGAACTCGAGGCGAGCGGTGATTGACGTCAGCGGAGCGCGCTATGTGCCTGTTGCTGCTTGCTTACCGAGTCCATGCCGGCTATCCGATTATCCTCGCTGCCAACCGCGATGAGTTCCATGAGCGCGCCGCCGCGCCGGCGCACTGGTGGGATGAGCCGCGAATCTTCGCCGGCCGTGACCGCGAGGCCGGGGGCACTTGGATGGGCGTTTCCCGCGGCGGGCGCATCGCCGCCGTGACCAACTATCGCGATCCCTCGATTACCGAGCCGGGTGTCGCCTCTCGCGGCGAGTTGCCGGTGGCGGCACTCGCAGGGCGTGATGAGGACAAGTTGCTGGAGTACTTCCGAGGTGAGGGCCATCGGTACAACGGCTTCAATCTGCTCTTCGGGTCAGCACGGCGCCTGCTCTATCTATCCAACCACGGCGAGCGCCGTGCTCGGATTGCGGCGGGCATCTACGGCTTGAGCAACCACGGTCTCGACACACCTTGGCCAAAAGTCGTGCGTGGTAAAGAGCGCCTGCTCGCTTACCTGAAAGGCCACGGCCGGCCCGAGCCCGAAGGTCTATTCGAATTGCTGCGCGATCGACATCGCCCCAGCGATGCTGCTTTGCCCGAGACCGGTATTGGTCTTGAGTGGGAAAGGCTACTCGCACCCATGTTCATCGTTACACACCGCTACGGCACGCGCTGCTCTACTGCAATCATCGTCGATGCTCGCAACGAAATCCTGTTCGCCGAACGCAGCTTCGATCGACAGGGCCATCCGACCGGTAGCGTGGTTGAGCGGATTCAGGCCGGTTAGGCAATCGTTGGGGTTCGCAAGCTCACCCCAACCCACCGAACTCGTGAGCATGGAAGATCGCCTCGCGCCGTGCACCCCGCTGCATGACGTGATACCAAGCGCGCGCAAATTCGATACGCAGTGGTCTCGCCATGGGCGGGAAATAGTAAAATTAAATAGCTATTACTAGTCTTGACCCTACCCCCTCCAGAATATGAGGATTAGACAGTGCAGCCTGTTAAGCGCTTTCACTGGGACACTCCAGAGTATGTGGATGCCTCTATCACTATTCTG
>JAKDMK010000043.1 GCA_030452365.1 Nitrococcus sp. | reverse complement strand
TCGTCGGCGGGGCGATCGGTATCACGGTGCTGGTGGCGTTGCTGGTCTGCCTGATGCCGACCACTATCGCGGCCCTGCTGTCCGCCGTCGGCGTGGCCGGCATGAGCCGCATGATGCAGGCCAACATCATCGCCACCTCAGGCCGCGCGGTCGAAGCCGCCGGTGATGTCGACGTGCTGCTGCTGGACAAGACCGGCACCATCACCCTGGGCAGCCGCGAGGCGACGGCATTCATTCCCGCCACCGGCGTCGACGAGCAGACGCTTGCCGAAGTCGCGCAGTTGGCGTCCCTGGCCGATGATACCCCCGAGGGACGCAGCGTCGTGGCCTTCGCCAAGGAAAAGTTCCACCTGCAAGTGGTGGATCTCGAAACGCTCGGCGCCAGCGCCGTCCCCTTCACCGCCGAGACCCGCATGAGCGGGGTCGATCTGGCCGCCACCGGCACCAGCGATACCAAAGCGGGCGAGCCGGCGCTCCGGCAGCTTCGCAAAGGCGCCGCCAGTGCCATCCGCGCCCACGTAGAGGATCTGGGCGGCCGCTTCCCGGGCGAGGTCGCCTCCGTGGTTGGTGTGGTGGCGCGGCGCGGCAGCACACCGCTGGTGGTCGCCGACGGTGCCCGCGTGCTGGGCGTGGTCGAGCTCAAGGATATCGTCAAGGAGGGCATCAAGGAGAGGTTCGCCGAGCTGCGGCGTATGGGCATCAAGACCGTGATGATCACCGGCGATAACCCCCTCACGGCCGCGACCATCGCCGCCGAGGCCGGCGTCGACGACTACAAGGCCGAGGTGACACCCGAGGCCAAGCTGAAGCTGATTCGCGATTATCAAGCGCAAGGGCATCTGGTGGCGATGACCGGCGACGGCACCAACGACGCGCCGGCACTGGCCCAGGCCGATGTTGCAGTGGCAATGAATGCCGGCACCCAGGCCGCCAAGGAGGCCGGCAACATGGTCGACCTCGATTCCAACCCGACCAAGCTGGTCGAGGTGGTCGAGACCGGCAAGCAGTTGCTGATGACGCGCGGCGCGTTAACGACCTTCTCGGTCGCCAATGACGTGGCCAAGTATTTCGCCATCCTGCCCGCGCTATTTCTCGCTACCTACCCGCAATTGGCGGCGCTCAACATAATGGGTTTGAGCAGCCCGTCATCGGCGATCCTGTCCGCGGTGATCTTCAATGCGCTGATCATCATCGCGCTGATTCCGCTGGCGTTGAAAGGCGTGAAATATCGAGCGGTCGGCGCTGCTGCGCTGCTGCGCCGCAACTTGTGGCTCTACGGCGTGGGCGGATTAATCGTGCCATTCGTGGGAATCAAGCTGATCGACGTTTTGCTGAGCACGATGGTCTAAATACCATGATGACAGCCAATACGCTCTCGCGCTGCACCAGTTGCGAGTTTACCTGTCACGAAAAAGGTATAGAACCATGAAGATCATCATCGCTGTCGCGCGGCCCTGCGATTCCGAAGCCGTGCGTGAGCGCTTCTGCGAAACCGGCATGCAAAGCGTCGCCGTCCCTGAAACCCACGCGTGGCTCGAAGTGGTCTGTGACGACGATCAGTTCAAGCCCGTGATCGCGGCGCTTACGCATGACAGCAGGATCAAGGCAGCCTTCGTTTGCGTGAATGAAACGCCGCGCTGGATCATGGATTTGACATGGAGGTCTCCTCTGTAGCAAGCGCCGTCGCCGCGCGGCCTGTAAACATTGGGTGACAAAAAGAATGTCCGCACAGGACGAAAATCGCCCCAATCCGGACGCGCTGCTCGCGGACATGGAGCGCGAGCAGCGCGGCGGGCTCAAGATCTTTCTCGGCGCCGCGCCCGGGGTGGGCAAGACCTACGCCATGCTGCTCGCGGCCCGCGAGGCCCACAAGGAAGGCCGCGATGTGGTCGTCGGCGTCATCGAGAGCCATGGCCGGCAGGAGACCGAGGTGCTTTGTGAGGGGCTCGGTCGGGTTCCCCTGCAAAGCGTGCCCTATCGCGCGCGGACTTTTTCGGAGTTCGACCTGGATGCCGTGATTGAGCGCCGTCCGGCGATCGTGCTGGTCGATGAGCTGGCCCACCGCAACATCCCCGGCACCCGCCATCCGCGTCGCTACCACGACATCGAGGAGCTGATCGAGCAGGGTATCGAAGTCTGGACGACCCTCAATGTCCAGCACTTGGAGAGCCTGAACGACAGCGTGGCGCGCATCAGCGGCGCGCGCATGCGCGAGACGGTGCCGGATAATCTGCTGGAGAAGGCCCGCGACGTGGTGCTCATCGATCTCACGCCGCGGGAGCTCATCGAGCGCCTCAAGCAGGGCAAGGTCTACGTGCCCGAACAGGCGCGCGCAGCGCTGGACGGCTTCTTCAATGCGTCCAACCTGACCGCGCTGCGCGAGATGGCCTTCGTCGCTGCAACCAATCGGGTCGACGCCGATCTGCGCGAGGCGATGCGCCGCCACGGCAAGGGCGGCCCGTGGCCGGCGCGGGAACGACTGGTGATCGCCATCGACGGCCGGCGCAACTCGGAGCAGGTGGTACGCGCCGGCAAGCGGCTCGCCGATCAGTGGCGCGCGCCGTGGACCGTCGTCTACGTCGATACCGGGCGGGCTCGCAGCGCGGCCGAGCGGGAAAGCCTGGAGCGGGCATTCCAGCTCACCGAGCGGCTCGGCGGCGATACGGCTCTCCTGCGCGGCCCGTATATCGACGCCGAGATCGTCGCCTACGCTCGCGATCACAACGTCACCACGATCGTCATCGGCCGCACCCGCGAGCGGCCGCTGGCGGCACTGTTCCGCCAGACGCTCACGCAACGGCTGCTGCGGCGCAACAAGGACTTCGAGATTACCGTCATCGGCGCCGAGCCGGACCGCCCGGCGCCGCTGCGCCGACGCTGGGAAAGCTGGCGCGAGGCACTGCGTCGCTCGCGCTGGCATCATTACGGCTTCGCGGTGCTCGTGGTGGCGCTCTGCGTCGTCGTCTGTGCGGCACTGGAGCGCGTGCTGCCATTGCCGGTGCCAAACCTGTCACTAGTCTTTCTCACCGGCGTGCTGGTCATCGCTGCGCGCACGTCCTTGCCGCCCGCTCTGGCCGCAGCCGTTGTGAGCTCAATGGCATTCAATTTCTTCTTCATCGAACCGCGGTTCAGCTTTTCCATTTACAATACCGGAGAAGTGATCACGGTACTGCTGTTCCTGGTGGTCGCGGTCATCGGCGGGAATCTGGCCAGTCGTCTGCGCGCGCAGGTTGGCGCGCTGCGGGCCACCAATGAGCAGAGCCAGGCGCTGTTAGCGCTCAGCAAGCGGCTTGCCAAGGCCCCCGATCCGACTGCCGTAAGGCGTGTAGCCGCCGATGCGATTGCCTCCTTCGAACGCGTGCCAGCGTGCCTGCTGATGAACGGCGAGCCGGGTACGCTGCGCATCGTCGCCGCGGCGCCGGGGGCCGTCACGCTCGATGACAAGGAGCGGGCGGCGGCAGATTGGGCGTTCGAGCATGGCCGCCCGAGCGGGTACTACAGCGAGACGTTAGCCAGCGTCGGCTGGCGGTTCATTCCCTTGCTGCTCGAGAAGACCCGTTACGGCGTGCTCGGCGTCCGGCTCGGCGAGCTGCCGACCCGCCCGGGCAGCGAGCAGCTCTTGCTGCTGGACGCCCTTGCAAACCAGGTCACGCTCACCTTGGCCCGCACCGAGCTGACCTCGAGCTTGAGTCGCGCGCGGGTCGCAGAGGAGACCGAGCGCCTGCGCTCGGCGCTGCTCTCCTCGGTCTCGCATGACCTGCGCACGCCGTTGTCCTCCATGCTGGGCTCGGCGAGTACCCTGCGCGATCTCGGCGAGCAGCTCTCGGGTACCGATAAGCATGAGCTGCTGGATGCCATCTTGGGCGAGGGTCAGCGGCTCAACCGCTACATCGAGAATCTGCTCGACATGACCCGGCTCGGCCACGGCACTCTCAAGCTTGCACGCGACTGGGTAACCTTGGCCGATATCGTGGCCTCCGCGCTGCGGCGCCTGCGAGATGCCCTCGCGGGCCTGCGAGTGGTTCGTGAGATCCCGAACGAGCTGCCGCTGCTCTACGTCCACCCGGCTCTGATCGAGCAGGCGCTGGTCAACGTCATCGAGAACGCCGCCAGCTTCTCGCCGGCGGGTGGCGAGGTGCGCATCGCCGGGCGTCGCGAAGGCGACCGGCTGCTGATCACGGTGACCGACCAGGGTCCGGGGATACCGGAGACGGATCGCCCACGGGTCTTCGATATGTTTTTCACCGGCGAGGGCGGCGACACGGGGCGCCGCGGCAGTGGACTCGGGCTCGCCATCTGTCATGGTATGGTCGGGGCGCACGGCGGTAGCATCGAGACGCTCCCCGGTCCCGCTGGCCGCGGCACCACCATTGCCATACGGCTGCCGGTGCTCGATCTGCCGAAAGCCCCTGCGGAAGACCAACCCGATGGCGACGGACAATAGCGGCGAGCCGACACCGCCTGTGCGCGTCCTCGTCATTGACGACGAGGCGCAGATCCGGCGCTTCCTGCGCATCAGCCTGGCGAGCCAGGGCTACGAGGTGCTGGAGGCGGCAAACGCCGAAGAGGGTCTGGAACTGGCCGCCACCCGCGCGCCGGAGCTGATCGTGCTCGATCTCGGGCTGCCCGGCAGGGACGGCAGCGCGGTGCTCGAGGAAATCCGAAGCTGGTCCGCCGTGCCGGTGATCATCCTCTCGGTGCGCGCCGATGAGAACGAGAAGGTGCGCACGCTCGACGCCGGCGCCAACGACTACGTGACTAAGCCGTTCGGCTTGCAGGAATTCCTTGCACGGGTGCGCAAACTGCTCCGCGGCCGGGCGCCGGAGGAGCATGACGGCGGGCGGCACGATGACGGCTACCTGATGATTGATCTCCCGCAGCGACGGGTCGCCGTGCGGGGCACTGCGATCCGGCTCACGCGCAAGGAGTTCGGGGTCCTGAAAATGCTGTTCCTGCATCGGGACCGCGTCGTCACCCAAACGCATCTGTTGCGCGAGATCTGGGGACCCACGCACGCGCAGGACACGCATTACCTGCGCATCATCGTAGCGCGGCTGCGCCAGAAACTCGGTGACGATCCCACCGAGCCGCGCTACATTCTCACCGAGCCCGGTGTCGGCTATCGGCTGAGCACCGAGGCACCGGCGCTGGGGACCACGCAGTAATCAAACAACAGCCGCTGGGTCAGGTACTGATGCAAACGACCCAAGCTTGGCCAAGAGGCTACACCCGCCGTATAATTCGCGCCGCCGTCCCCCCACGAACAAGGACAGACTGTGACCTGGGAAGCCTGGTTTACCAGCGTCGTCGTTATCGGCGTTCTCTTCGGCCTGATCCGCAATTTCTCGCCGGTAGCGGTGCTATTTGGCGGGCTCGCGGTGCTGATGACCGCGGGCGCGCTCACCGGCTCCGAGCGCTTGCCGTCGGCGACGGCACTCGTGGCTGGATTCGGCAACCCCGCGCTGATCACCGTGGGGCTGCTGTTCATCGTCGCCGCTGGCCTGGTGCACACCGGCGCCATGACGCTCATCACCGAGCCAATCCTGGGTCGCCCCAAACGCCTGTTGAGCGCGCAAACGCGCTTGCTCTTGCCGGCATGCGGGCTCAGTGTGTTTACCAACAACACGCCCATGGTCGCGATGTTCCTGCCGGTGGTGGACGATTTGGCGCGGCGCAGCCATCTGCCGCCATCGCGGCTGTTTCTGCCGTTCAACCACGCCACTATCTTGGGCGGCTTATGCTCATTGCTTGGCACCAGTACCAACCTGGTGGTCAACGGCCTGGTGCAGCACCAGACGGATCTGGGCAGCCTCAATCTGTTCGACCCCGTGTGGGTGGGCGTGCCGGTGGCGTTGGTCGGTCTCGGCTATATCCTGGTCATGAGCCCGCGGCTGCTGCCGGACAACCGCGCCGCCATCAGCGTTGACGACGACCCGCGCCGCTACACCGCCGAGGTGACCGTCGAACCCGGCGGCCCACTGGTGGGCCGCACGATCGAGAAGGCGGGCCTGCGCCATCTGCCCGGTCTGTTCCTGGCCGAGATCGATCGCGACGGCCAGGTGCTGTCCGCTGTCGCACCCACCGAGGTGCTGCACTCCGGCGATAGGCTGGTGTTCGCCGGCGTGGTGGACTCGGTGGTGGACCTGTACCGGATACGCGGCATCCAGCCCGCCACCGATCAAGTGTTCAAACTTGGCGCGCCACGCTCGCAGCGCTGCCTGGTGGAGGCGGTGGTCTCCAATGACTGCGCGGTGACCGGCACCAGCATCCGCGAGGGGCGCTTCCGCACCAAGTACGATGCCGTCGTGATTGCAGTTGCCCGGGGCAGACACCATCTCGGGGGCAAGATCGGCGACATCGTGCTGCAGCCCGGCGACACCTTGCTGCTCGAGACCCACCCGAGTTTCCTGGAGCGCCAGCGCAACGCACGCGATTTCTTCCTGGTGAGCCGGGTGGAGAACTCCACCCCGCGCCGCCACCACAAGGCGTTCATCGCACTCGCGACGCTAGCGGGCATGGTGTTGCTGGCCGCCACCGGCGTGTTAGACATGCTCAACGCCGCGCTGCTGGCGGCCGGGGTGATAGTGGTCACGGGTTGTGTCACCGGCGGCGAGGCACGGCGCAGCGTCGATTGGCCGGTGCTGCTGGTGATCGGTGCCGCCTTCGGCATCGGCAAGGCGCTGGAGACCAGCGGGACAGCCGCTGTGGTCGCCAACGGTCTGATCGATTTCGCCGGCGCCGAGCCCTGGCTGGTGCTGTTCGCCGTCTACGCGGTCACCATGCTGGCCACCGAGCTCATCACCAACAATGCCGCGGCGGTGCTGGTCTTCCCCATCGCGCTGGCGGCGGCCTCAGCGCTCGGCGTGAGCTTCATGCCGTTTATCATCGTCATCATGATCGCCGCCTCGTGCGGCTTCGCCACGCCGTTTGGCTACCAGACCAACATGATGGTCTACGGCCCCGGCGGCTACCGCTTCGCCGATTATCTGCGCTTCGGGCTGCCCTTGAACCTGCTGGTGATGGCGGTGGCGGTGGCGCTAACGCCACTCGTCTGGCCCTTTTAGCAGATAAGTCACCCGCAGGATGACTTGGTGTTGGAACTTGTGGGGCGTCCGAGACGCGGCCAGCCAGCACGGAACAGCCATGGATAAACCCACAACACAGCACGAGCGCACGGCTGAAGAAGCCAACAAACGGCCGGCGGAGAAAACAACCGAGGAGCGCGAAGAGCGCGTGCGCGGGCGTTTGCCTATGCTTTGTCTGGCTGTGTTGGGTGTCGTCTACGGCGATATCGGCACCAGTCCTCTGTATGCCCTGCGTGATAGCTTTACCAGCCTGGAGGTGACGCGACTCAATGTGCTGGGGGTGCTGTCGCTGCTCTTCTGGTCTTTGATCCTCGTCGTTTCGCTTAAATACATGGCGTTTGTGATGCGCGCCGACAACCACGGCGAGGGCGGCATCCTGGCGCTCATGGCGCTGATCAGTCCGTGGCGATCCACGCCCAGCCGACGCCAGTGGCTGCTCATTGCCCTGGGCCTGTTCGGTGCCGCACTGCTCTATGGCGATGGCATGATCACCCCCGCGATCACAGTACTGAGCGCGGTGGAGGGACTGCACCTGGCAGCCCCCGCGTTGAGCCAGTATCTGATTCCCCTCACCATCGTCATCGTGGTACTCCTGTTTTTCCTCCAGAAACGCGGCACCGGCGGCATCGGGCGCCTGTTCGGGCCGATCATGCTGGTATGGTTTGCCGTATTGGCCCTGCTCGGGGTCTATGGCATCGTGCAGAACCCGGCTGTGTTGACGGCGATCAACCCGCTGCACGCATTTCGTTTCTTCATGGAAAACAACATTATGGCGTTCCTCGCCCTGGGCGGCGTCGTGCTAGCGGTTACCGGGGCAGAGGCCCTGTACGCCGATATGGGGCACTTCGGGCGCAGCCCCATACGCCTGTCCTGGTTTATCTATGTGCTACCAGCGCTAACGCTCAACTACCTCGGGCAAGGCGCAATGTTGCTGGGCAACCCGCAGGCCATCGCCAATCCGTTCTATAGCCTGGCGCCGGACTGGGCGCTGTATCCACTTATTGCCCTGACCACGGTGGCCGCCTGCATCGCATCGCAGGCGGTGATCTCCGGGGTATTTTCGCTTACCCACCAAGCCGTGGAGTTGGGAATGTGCCCGCGCGTCACGATAGTCCAAACGTCGCCCGATGAGGCCGGGCAGATCTACGTGCCGGTGCTCAATTGGGTAATGTTGGCGGCGGTCATCGGCCTGGTAGTCGGTTTTGGCAGCGCCGAGGCGCTGGCCGCCGCCTACGGTGTGGCCATTACGGCCACCATGGTGATTACCACGCTGCTAATGTTTGCGCTCATGCGCCGGCGTTGGAACTGGCCGCCGTTGCTGGTCGGGGTTCTCTGCGCCGCCTTCCTGATCATGGATCTGGCTTTTTTTGGCGCCAACCTGGTCAATATCCCCGACGGCGGCTGGTTCCCGCTGCTGGTCGCGGGGCTAATCTATCTGTGCATGGAGACCTGGCGCCGAGGCCGCGAGCTGATGCGCATACATCTTGGCGAGGCCACTGAGCCGTTGTCCAAGCTGTTTGCTTACGTGGACGAGGAGGACCCGGTGCGGATCGAGGGCAGCGCGGTGTTTCTTACCGCGCGTGCCGATGGCAAGGCGCCGCCCATACTGCTGCACCACTTGCGACGCAACCGGGTGCTGCATGAGCGTGTCGTGCTGCTGACGGTGCACACCGAGGATGTGCCGCGAGTGCCGACGGCGCGGCGGCTGGAAGTGGAGCAGCTTGAGCACGGATTCTGGCGCGTGCGCGTGCGCTATGGGTTCATGCAGAGCGCGAACGTGCCCGTCGCGCTGCGCGCGTGCGAGCGCCACGGGCTCGACGTGGACCTGGATGCCACCACGTTTTACCTCGGACGACAGACCGTGATTCCGACCGACAAGCCCGGCATGATGATCTGGCGGGAAGTGCTGTTTGCGTTCATGTCCCGCAATTCAGCCCGCGCCACCCAGTTCTACAGGATTCCGCCGGAACAGGTAGTGGAGCTGGGGATTCAGGTGGAGCTGTAATTCGTGTAATTCGCGGATCCCGCGGCGCGCATGAAAAATAGTTTACAGTCACCTTGCCTCGCGGCTATAGTAGGCAATATAACTACATTATTAGGTGCGCCATGGAACGAACCGTCTCAGCCGCCGATGCCAACCGCGGATTCTCCCAGCTTCTGCGGGGCGTGCGCGAAGGGGACAGCTACGTCGTGACGAGTCATGGCAAACCTGTCGCCCGAATTGTTCCGGCAAGCGAACATGAGGGCGCGCCGGCGGGCGCACGCCAGACTCTGCTTGCGCGCCTGCAGAAACAGCCGATCGTGAAAGTGGAGCGCTGGAGGCGTGACGAGCTCTATGAGGATTAACGATGAGGCTGGCACTCGACACCAATGTTCTCGCCTATGCCGAAGGGGTAAACGCGGGCGGGCGACGTGAAATCGCTCTCGATCTCGTTCGGAGACTTCCGCAAGCGATCGTTGCTCTTCCGGTGCAGGTACTCGGCGAGCTGTTTAATGTGCTTGTTCGAAAGGCTGGCTGGTCACGCAGCGACGCCCGCGACGCACTTCTGACGTGGCGCGACACATATCCCGTGATAGAAACCTCCGCAAAAGTCATTGTGACTGCCGCCGATCTGGCAACAGACCATCGCCTCGGAATATGGGACGCGCTGATCTTGTCCGCCGCCTCCGAGGCGGGCTGCCGTTTACTTTTGTCCGAAGACATGCAGGATGGCTTTACCTGGGGCGGCGTTACAGTAGCGAACCCATTTATCACCTTGCGTCATCCGCTACTTGAAGATGTGCTGGCGCGCAGCCAAGCGAGAGTGGCGGGTTACGCCATGGGCTAACCCGCCCTACACTTTCTATAGCGGTTATATCAACGCGCACGCCCGTCTACCCGGGTGCGATGATGAATTGGCAATCCGAACACAAAATGGCATGACACCCGAGTCGATCCTGAAAACGACGTTTGGCTTCGATGCCTTTCGCGGCCGCCAACAAGCCATTATCGAGACGCTCATGCGTGGCGGCGATGCGCTGGTGCTGATGCCAACGGGCGGCGGCAAGTCGCTATGTTATCAAGTTCCGGCGCTGCTGCGCCGGGGCTTCGGCGTCGTCGTCTCGCCGCTCATTGCATTGATGGCTGACCAAGTGGCCGCACTACGCCAAGCCGGTGTTGCCGCGGCCTATCTCAACTCCAGCCTCGGCACGGCCGAACAGCGCGCCGTCGAGCAGCAAATGCTCGCCGGCGCCTTGGATCTGGTTTATATCGCGCCGGAACGACTCATGCAACCACGTTGTCTCGACCTGCTCGACCGCTGCGAGATCGCGCTGTTCGCAATCGACGAGGCGCATTGTGTTTCGCAATGGGGCCACGATTTCCGGCCGGAATATCTGCAACTCGCGGCGCTGGCCGAGTGCTTTCCGAGTATTCCACGCATCGCGCTGACAGCGACCGCCGACCTATCGACGCGGCGCGAGATCGTCGAGCGCCTGCGACTATACGATGCGCAGCCGTTTATTCACAGCTTCGACCGGCCCAACATCTGCTATCGGGTCGCCGAGCGCAGCGGTGGCCGGGCGCAGCTGTTGCGTTTTATCGGCGGTGAGCATGCGAGCGAGGCGGGCATCGTGTATTGCCTGTCGCGCAACAAGGTCGAGCAAACCGCGGCGTGGCTGTGCGAGCAAGGCATTATCGCCCTGCCCTACCACGCTGGGCTTGACCACGCGACACGTGCCACCCATCAGCAGCGCTTCGCGCGCGAGGACGCCTTGGTCATCATCGCGACCGTCGCCTTTGGCATGGGCATCGACAAGCCCGACGTGCGCTTCGTCGCGCAACTGGACCTGCCGTCCAGCATCGAGGGCTATTACCAGGAAACCGGCCGCGCCGGGCGCGATGGGCGGGCTGCCGACGCCTGGATGCTCTACGGCCTCGGCGATGTGGTCCAGCGCCGCCGGATGATCGAGCAGT
>JAKDMK010000253.1 GCA_030452365.1 Nitrococcus sp. | reverse complement strand
GTTCGGAATACTGGGTCGGGCTGCCGAACTTCTATGTCATCACGCGTTATAACCCCAGCGCGCTCTATGCCATGGCGGTTTACCAGATCAGTCGGGCGATTAACGAGCGGCGAGGGTCGAACCGATGACGGGGGGGCAGCCGCGCTGGCTCGCCGTTTTGCTATGCACCGTAGCGGCCGCCGGCTGCAGTCTCAACGCCGAGCATGACTCGAGCCGCGCGCGAGCTAAATCCAATAGCTACGAAGTATACGGCCAACGTTACTATGTGCTGCATAGCACCGATGGTTTCGTCCAACGCGGCATCGCCTCCTGGTATGGGCGCAAGTTTCACGGCAGGCGCACCTCGAGTGGTGAGGTCTTTGACATGTATGCGATGACGGCAGCCCACAAACGCCTGCCCATCCCCAGCCAAGTCGAGGTGATCAATCTCGCCAACGGACGCCGCGCCGTGGTGCGCATCAATGATCGGGGTCCATTCGTGGACAATCGAATCATCGATGTCTCCTATGCGGCGGCAAAGCAGCTGGGCATGCTCGGCTCGGGCACCGCGCTGGTTGAGATTCGTGCTCTTAGCCACGAGCCATTGGTGGCGGATCGCGAGCGCGCGAGCGCCGTCCCTCAGGCGGCTGCAGCCGCCCCCGTTGGCGCCACCCGCGCCCAACGGAAAACGGAATTCTACGTACAGGCAGGGGCATTCGCCGATCCCAGGAACGCCTATCGGCTGCAAGTACGGCTCAAAGCGGCTGAATTCGCGGCTCCTGTGCGGGTAGATCGCTTCGACCAAGGGGGAAGTAAGTATTATCGGGTCAGGCTGGGCCCATTGCCGAGCCGCGCTGCCGCGGGCGAGCTTGCTCGCCAACTGGCCAATTATGGAATCGATGATGCGCGCATGATCGATTCAAATTAGCCTCGCATCGATACGACGCTGCGATTCTCCGGCTTTTGATCAATCTCACTCAGCGAATAAAGCTATGGAATAGAGCTATGCAGGCAATCAAGTTATTGACTATTCTGATCGCGTTGAGTTTAGCACTGCTGGCCAGCGAAGCGGCCGCCTTGCCGCAGCCCATTCCTATACCCTCGCCACCCGCTCTGGGCGCGGACAGCTATATCCTGATCGATTACGACAGCGATCGGGTGCTGGTCAAGACCAATATCAATCAGCGCCATGATCCGGCGAGCCTGACCAAGATGATGACGGCCTACGTCATGTTCAACGAACTCAAGACCGGGCACATTGGCTTGGACGATAGGGTCACCGTGAGCGAGAAGGCCTGGCAGGAGCCAGGATCCCGCATGTTCATCGAGGTCGGCGACAAGGTCTCGGTCGAGGCCCTACTACAGGGCATGATCGTGCAATCCGGAAACGATGCCAGTGTGGCGCTGGCCGAGTATGTGGCCGGCACCGAGTCGACCTTCGCTCAGGTTATGAACCAGTATGCACAGGCTCTGGGCATGACGCATACTCATTATGTCAATGTGACCGGGCTGCCGAACCCAAAGCATTACACGACGGCGCGCGACACGGCCGTACTGGCGCAGGCGCTCATACGCGACTTCCCCGAGTACTATCAGTTGTTCGCCGAGAAGAAGTACACGTACAACGGAATTGAGCAATACAATCGCAATGACCTGCTCTGGCGCGATCCCTCGGTCGATGGGATCAAGACCGGCCACACCGAGGAGGCGGGTTATTGCCTTGTCGCCAGTGCCGAGCGCGAAGACATGCGCTTGATCTCCGTGGTCATGGGCGCAGGCAGCGAGACGGCACGTATCAGTGACACCCAGGCCCTGCTTAATTATGGCTTTCGTTTTTTCAAGACCCACCGTCTTTACCAGGCCGGTCAGACGCTCAAAGAAACCCGGGTTTGGAAAGGCGCAGTGCAGATGCTGCCGCTCGGATTGACCCATGACCTTTTCGTAACTATTCCCCAACGCCAGTATAAAAATCTTAAAGCGTCTATGACCGTGCATAGCCTGCTCATGGCGCCGGTGAAGCGCGGCGAGCAATACGGCAAGGTAAAAGTGCAGCTCAATGGCCAGACAGTTTCGTCTGTGCCGCTCGTGGCACTCGAGAACGTCTCGGAAGGCAGCATCTGGCAACGCATGAAGGATGAGGTCTTACTCATGCTCCAGTAGCCGAGGAGTTGGACTAGTCCGCTTTGAATTCGGTGCGATCATGAGCGTAATTCAGACCGGGGCCGTGCCGGCTGCGCGGCTGCGCCTGCGCAAGCTCGGGCGGGCCGAATACGAACCCACCTGGCGTGCCATGCAAGCATTTACGGCGACCCGTGGTCCGCAAGCCGAGGACGAGCTGTGGATCCTTGAGCATCCACCCATTTTTACCTTGGGCGTCAGCGGCAGAAAAAGCCACGTCCTTGCCCCAGGCGGCATACCGGTGCTCTCCGTTGACCGTGGCGGGCAGGTAACCTACCACGGTCCGGGGCAGGTGGTGGTGTATGCTCTGGTAGACCTGCGACGCCGAGGCATCGGCGTGCGGCGCATGGTTTCGGCGTTGGAAAACAGTGTAATCCGCGTGCTCGCGAGCCACGGCATTGACGCGCACGCGCGCCGCGAGGCACCGGGGGTTTACGTCGGCGATGCCAAGATCGCCGCCGTCGGGCTACGCGTGCGGCGGGGCTGTACCTATCACGGCCTCGCGTTCAACATCGCGATGGACCTGGAACCCTTCAGCCGAATTAACCCCTGCGGCTATGCCGGTCTGCGCATAACCGACCTGCGTGAGCAGGGCGTGGAGCTGCCGCTTGAAACGGCGGGGCAGCAGGTGGCGCGAATGCTGGCAGACGAGATCAGAACCGCGAGCGCGAATGCCGCTAGTTCCTCATAGCCGGGGTGGATCTGATTCCATGACAGCGGTAATCCCAGGCGTTCGCGGTTGGCAACAGGCGCTGCGTGTCTACCTGCGGCGGCCGGTGGTCACTATGGTGTTCCTGGGTTTCTCCGCCGGGCTGCCGTTCATGCTGGTCTTTGCCACATTGACGGTTTGGCTGCGCGAGGTAGGTGTCAGTCACACCGAGATCGGCTTTTTCAGCTGGATCGGCGTGACCTATTCCATCAAAGTTCTGTGGGCGCCGGTGGTCGATCGCCTGCCGCTGCCCGGCCTGACTCGCCTTCTCGGCAAACGGCGCAGCTGGATGCTGGCGGGGCAGATTGGGATAGCCGCGGGACTGATGGGTATCGCCAGCGTCAATCCGGGCACGGATCTCGGTCTGCTCGCCCTGCTCGGGCTACTCGTAGCCTTCTGTTCCGCTACCCAGGACATCTCCGTAGACGCCTTTCGCATCGAAGCCGAGGAGAGGCTCTACCAGGGCGCGATGGCGGCTACCTACCAGCTCGGCTACCGTATCGCCAATCTGGTCTCTTATACCGGCGTACTCTACATGGCATCAGTCTCTTCCTGGCATATGGCCTACGCGGTGATGGCCGGCTTGATGCTGGTGGGGATGACTACGGTGCTGTTGAGTCGCGAGCCCGAGCACCCTGTCTCGCAGGACACCGAGCAGCGTGAACAGCGGGCGCTCACGTTTGCGGCGCGCAATGCGCAGATGCCGCACTGGCTGCGCCGTCTTGGGGCCTGGTTCGTCGGTGCGGTGGTCGGTCCGCTGCTGGACTTCTTTGCCCGTAATGGATGGTTGGCGTTCGCCATTCTGGCGTTCATCGGCTGCTTTCGTATCAGTGACATCGCCATGGCCAGCATGGCGAACCCCCTCTATGTCGACCTGGGATTCAGTAAGCCGCAAATCGCTAACATAAGCGGCGCCTACGGCCTGCTCATGACTCTCGTCGGTGCCGTGGCAGGCGGCACAGTCGTGGCCCGCTACGGCCTAATGCGCCCGTTGTTGGCGGCCGCGGTTCTAGTTTCGTCGACCAACATACTCTTCGCCTGGCTGGCGCATCACGGGGCGAGTATCGCGCTGTTGACGTTGACCATCAGCGCGGATAATTTGAGCGGTGGTTTTGCCGGCTCCGTCTTCATCGCCTATTTATCGAGTCTCACCAATACCGCCTACACAGCGACTCAATATGCACTATTCAGCTCGCTCATGACGCTGCCCGGCAAAGTTCTCAGCGGTTTTTCGGGTATGATCGTGGACGCTCAGGGCTATCCCGCTTTCTTCCTCTACACGGCCTTGTTGGGACTGCCGGCGATCCTGCTGGTTGCTTATCTCATGCGCCGATCCGAAACCGACGCGCGGGTGGTAGTCGAGCCGCAGCAAGGCGCTGTTTCAGTTGGTCGCTTCACGGAGCAAGCTGCTATCCGATCAGAGGAGCACCCTTCCTGATCCCGGCGCGCGGGCAACTCGGCTTTGCAGAACACGAAAGAAGCATCATAGTCGAGATCTATCTTCCCAATAGAAACATTCAATTTTACTGATTGGTCGGGTTTCCATAGAATTATCCCAACGCAACTACGCACCCCTCGTCATCCTGCGCGCAGCGAAGCGCAGTCGCAGGATCCAGCGACCAGATTCTGC
>JAKDMK010000252.1 GCA_030452365.1 Nitrococcus sp. | reverse complement strand
CGCCTTACGGCTGCGCGCAGAATGACAGTACGGAAAAGGTATCCTGCGCGGAAGGAGGGTGAGTAGTCGCCAGGAGCGTGCTTAGAATCGCCCGCAACAGATAATGCACCACCCTCTACCTGGCGCTCCTAAGGAAGACAATCCATATCCCCGACGTGCCGCTTGGCCTCACGCACGAGACGGTTCGCTAGAAACTGAGCTCGGCAACGACGGGGGCGTGGTCGGACGGTCGCGCCCAGCCCCGCGGCGCTTGGTCCACATAGCCGGCGGTAAGGCTTGGGGTGAGGGCAGGGCTGGTGAGGATGAGGTCGATGCGCAGGCCGCGGTTGCGGCGGAAGCTATTCATCCGATAATCCCACCAGGAGAAGATGCCGTCCTTCTGCGGGAACCGCCGGAAGCTATCGGCCAAGCCGAGATCGAGCAAGTGCTGCAGCGCCTCCCGCTCTGGGGTGCTGCAGAGCACCTGCTCACGCCATTCCTGCGGGTCGTGAACGTCCTGGTCCCGCGGGGCGATGTTGAAGTCCCCTACAATAACGAGGCGCTGCGGGCTCGCCAGCTCCTCGGCGAGCCAGGTGCGCAAGTGAGCGAGCCAGTCGAGCTTGTAGGCGTACTTATCGCTGCCCACCGCCTGCCCATTCGGCACGTACAGATTGATAAAGCGCAGGCCTGCCGCCGTGACCGCCAGCACGCGGCGCTGATGATCATCCAAGGTCGGGATGTCGGTGAGCACGTCGGTAATCGGCGAGCGGGAGAGCACCGCGACCCCGTTATAGGTCTTCTGCCCCGAGTAGGCTACCTCATAGCCCGCCGCGCGGATCGCCTCGACGGGAAAGCACTCGTCGGTCAGCTTCGTTTCCTGCAGGCCGAGGAGATTGGGTCGCGCCGTATCCAGCCACTCCAGGACTTGGGGCAGCCGGACGTTGAGCGAATTGACGTTCCAGGAGGCGAGCTTCAAAGTGTCTTACCCTAACTGGGAACAAAAGGGCGGCACTCGAATGGTGTCACATCCCGCACCGAGTAGCGACATGCTCGTAGCCGCCCCACCACCGCGCCATGGTGCATATCAACAGCAATGTCAACAGACGCTAACGGTACACCGTGAACCTGATCCGCTTCGATAAGGTCGCACTCGAGTTCGGCGACACGCCATTGCTGCGCAGCGCCGATTTCGCCATCGATACCGGTGAGCGCGTCTGCCTGATCGGCCGCAACGGTGCCGGTAAGTCCTCCCTGCTCAAGTTGATTACCGGGGAGCTGCAACCCGATAGCGGGCACATCCAGTCCCGCAACGGCATCCGCATCAGCCAACTCGAACAAAACCTGCCACCGGGGGATGCCCGCACGGTGCGCGAGGTAATCAAATCAGGCATGGCCGAGATCCAGGCGCTGGTGGATGCCTACCATGCGCGCGCAGCGACCGATCTCGGCGCCCGCGGCCTGCGCGAGCTAGAGACGCTGCAACACCGGCGCGAGACCCATGGCGGCTGGCAGGTGGATCAGCAGGTGGACACCCTCATCAGGGAACTGGGACTGCCCGCCGACAAACGCATGGACACGCTCTCGGGCGGCTGGCGCCGGCGTGTCGCGCTGGGTAAGGCGCTGGTATCCAAACCGGATCTGCTGCTGCTGGACGAGCCCACCAACCATCTCGATATCAGCACCATCGATTCTCTGGAGCAGATGGTGCAGGTATTCCCGGGCGCGGTGCTGTTCATCACCCACGACCGCGCGTTGCTGCAGAAGCTTGCTACCCGCATCGTCGAGCTAGACCGAGGCGAGCTGACGAGCTGGCCCGGGGATTACGAGGCCTTCCTCGAGCAAAAGGAGCAATGGCTGGAAGTGCAGGAGCGGCAAAACGCGCTCTTCGACCACAAGCTGGCCCAGGAAGAAACCTGGATACGCCAGGGCATCAAGGCGCGCCGAACCCGCAATATGGGCCGCGTGCGCGCTCTGCAGGCCATGCGCGAGACGCGCGCCGCGCGCCTGAGCCCACAGGGTAAGGCACGGTTGGCTCTGGAGCAGGGAGATCGGTCCGGACGCAAGGTGATCGAGGCGTGCCACATCAGCCACGGCTACCAAGGACACACCCTGATCAAGGACTTTTCCCTTCGAATCATGCGCGGCGACCGCATCGGTCTCATCGGCAATAATGGCGTCGGCAAGACGACCCTGCTGCGCATCCTGCTCGGCGAGATCAAGCCCCACCGCGGTCGCGTGCAACT
The DNA here is from genome assembly GCA_030452365.1 of Nitrococcus sp. Classification (GTDB taxonomy): domain Bacteria; phylum Pseudomonadota; class Gammaproteobacteria; order Nitrococcales; family Nitrococcaceae; genus Nitrococcus. The sequence goes on along the minus strand of JAKDMK010000252.1, from coordinate 2,282 downwards.
CGGCACCAATCTCGAGATTGCCTATTTCGACCAGCTGCGCGCCATGCTGGACCCGGAGAAAACGGTGGCCGAGAACGTCGGCGAGGGCCGCGATCAGGTGCGCATCAACGGCAAGGACCGCCACATCATAAGCTACTTACAGGATTTTCTGTTCAGTGCCCAGCGCGCCCGGCAGCCCGTGCGCGCGCTCTCCGGCGGCGAGCGCAACCGAATTATTCTCGCTAAGCTGTTCACGCGCCCGGCCAACCTGCTGGTGCTCGATGAGCCCACCAATGATCTTGACATCGAAATGCTGGAAGTATTGGAGCAGCGGCTGGTGGAGTACCCCGGCACGCTCCTGCTGGTGAGTCACGATCGCACTTTCGTAGATCACGTCGTGACCAGCACACTGGCATTTGAAACCGGCGGCCGCCTGCGAGAATACGTCGGCGGCTACAGTGACTGGCTGTGCCACGGCCAGACTCTGGCCCAGGCCGACGCGCCGGAGCCGCAGCGGCCCTCCCGCGCCGCCGCATCACCCGCTGCCGCCGAGCGGTCCGGGAACAAGCGCAAACCGCGCAAGCTCGGCTATAAGCTCCAGCGCGAGCTCGATCATCTGCCCACGCATATCTATACCATCGAGGCAACGCTCACGACTCTGCAGGCACGCATCGGCGATCCCGCGTTCTATGACGAGCCCCAGAGCACCATCCACGCCGTCCTAGCGGAGCTCAGTGCGGAGCAGGCGCAGCTCGAGCAGGCGCTGCAGCGCTGGGCGGAGCTGGAAGACATGAAGACAAGTTTGGAAAGCAGTGCGGGCTGGAACTGAACGCCGCATTGAACCGCCGCGCGACTCCAAAATTGGCCGCACCATGCGCTTCATGGGTTGTAATGCAAGCCATGAGGTCTAAATGTCATCATCTGTCAGCAACCGCATGCCGCGCGTGGTCTGATCCAACTGCTCCCGGCTGCTGCCCTCGGCCAACTTCGCCATCAAACGCACCTCGTTGGCCGAATCGGCGTAGCGCAGCGCATCCTCGTAGGTGATCTGCCCCTGAGCGTGAAGCTCGTATAAGTGCTGATCGAAGGTCTGCATTCCCTGCTCGCGGGAGCGTTTCATGATCTCCTTGATCTCATGCACCTCGCCTTGGGCGATTTTGCCGGAGATAAGCGGTGTTCCGATGAGAACCTCGATGGCGGGCACACGCCCTTTGCCGTCCGGGGTCGGGATCAGCTGCTGGGCAATCACGCCCTTTAGGTTGAGCGAGAGATCAGTGAACAGTTGCCGATGTCGGTCCGCTGGAAAGAAGTTGATGATGCGATCCATTGCTTGGTTGGCGTTATTGGCATGCAGGGTCGCCAGGCAGAGGTGACCGGTCTCGGCGAAGGCAATCGCGTAATCCATGGTCTCGCGGGTGCGAATCTCGCCAATAAGGATCACATCGGGCGCTTGGCGCAGCGTATTCTTCAGCGCCACCTCGAACGAAGCGGTATCGACGCCGACCTCGCGCTGCGTGACGATGCAGCTGCGGTGGTGATGCGTGTACTCGATCGGATCCTCGATGGTTACGATATGGCCGGTGCTGTTTTCATTGCGATAGCCGATCATGGATGCGAGCGAGGTGGACTTGCCGGTACCCGTGGCGCCAACAAAAATGATCATGCCCCGCTTGGTCATGGCAAGCTCTCGTAAAATCGGCGGCAGGCGCAGCTCTTCAATGGTGGGAATGCGCGTCTCGATCCGCCGCAGCACCATCCCGGCGTTGTTGCGCTGATAAAAGGCGCTGACCCGAAAGCGACCGAGACCCTTGGCGCTCAGGGCAAAATTGCACTCCCGAGATTCGTCGAATTCGACACGCTGACGCTCTGTCATGACGGAGAGCACGATCTGGCGTGCCTGCTCGGCACTCAGTGCCGTCTTGGTCACGGGCATGACCCGACCCGCCACCTTCATACTGGGCGCGACACCAGCCGTGATGAACAGATCGGAGCCCTTCTTATCGACCATCAGATCGAGCAAGGCATTGAAATCCATTTCTACCCCCTTCAGCGCGTGCGCGCGCAGCCGCACTTATGCGAACGTGTCTTTGTTGACCGCCTTTGCGCGGGCATCCTGCTTGCTTATGAGGCTCTTGCGTAGCAGCTGCTGCAGGCATTGATCCAGGGTCTGCATTCCGGCCCCCTGTCCGGTCTGAATGGCCGAATACATCTGCGCGATCTTATCCTCGCGCACCAGGTTACGAATCGCCGGGGTGCCGATCATAATCTCGTGCGCCGCGATCCGGCCGCCACCTAGCTTCTTC
>JAKDMK010000006.1 GCA_030452365.1 Nitrococcus sp. | reverse complement strand
CGTCACCCGTATGGCCAGGAGGGCGCACACCAGCGCGGGCAGGCGTAATGCGCCGAATGCAATTTCCATCGCTATCGCGGAATTTGAAAGGAGTCTCCTCCCCGCCGATGGGCGCTGCGCCTCATACCAAGCCGCCGCCTTGATGAATTCTGCGCGAGCGGCACGATGAAATGTAACCGGGAGAGTCACCGCCTAATGCGGGCGAGCGCGGATTCCTTGACCTCGCTCCACGGAACCACGTCGTTCGGGTTCGCCTCGTGGTCGGCGAGCCGCCGGTCAAGCTCTGTCTTTTGGGTATCCGACGGCAGCGGGACGGCATTGCATTTTGCAATGTTGTCCCAGAGCGCTTGCACCAGCTCGAGCTGCTCTTCCACGCTGAGCTGGCGGGCTTGATCGAGAAGATGCGTATTTATATATAAAATATAGACTTTTCCGATCTGAGATTCAACGACTAAGTTGACGAGTCGCGGCTGGGGCAGCATGCGTAATCGCGTTAGTCCTCGGAGACTCGGTACGCGGAGGTAGCTCGAGATCGATACCGCCGAAGGCGGCATAGCGGTTGTGGATCCGGCTACCGAGTCCGCGGCCGAGTCGCGGTTTGTCGAGCGCTTGGCGGAGAATCTGGCGTGCTTCCTCCGCCATGGAGTGGCCGTGTTCTGCGGCGGTCCGGCGTAGCCGGGCTTTGATCTCGTGGTCGAGGTTACGAATGGTGATGCTGGCCATGGCCGGTCTCCGGTGTCTTCATTGATTTCGATGATAGCGTACGCTGCGCAATGTGGTCACCGATCGGCGGCGGTGTTGTTGCAGCGGGTCTTCTGCCGCGCCTTAACGACAACCTCGCGCTGAGGCTGTTCGATGAGATGTGTATCGTGTGGTTTCATGCGCTCGGCGCGAAGCGCTTATAGACTTTCCGCCGATGACCTATTTTTACCACCGTAACGCACAGCTTTTGATCTGCAATCAAATAAATGATCCGATACACGCCTTGACGTATACGGTAGCGCTCTTGGCGAGACAATTTTTCACAGTCGGGCGGGCGTGGGTTTTTAGCCAGTGCTTGGATGCGCTTGAGAATGCGCGTGACGTCCCGTTTGGGAATCCGACGTAAGTCTTTAGCCACAGATTGCTTGAAGACAAGCTCATAGCTTGCCATGAGCTTTTAGGTCGTTCAGCACCTCTTCATAGGATAGCGTCGGTTCATCCGCGCGTTCATCAAAGGCAGCCAGGTCTTCGTGATCTTCTCGTAGCGCTTGGCGAATCGCATCATTGACAAGTTCAGAAACCGACCGGTTAGCGAATGCCGCTTTTACGCGCAGTGCCTTGTGTAATTCCTGCTCCAAATAGACGGTTGACCGTACCGTACGCCTGCTCACGTGTATCACCTCCATGAGGGAGCGTCACGTTAAAACGCTCGGGCGTCAAGACGCTACTTTCATGCCGCCGCCTTGACAAATTTTGCGCGAGCGGCACGATGACTTGGAAAAACCATAGGTATATCAAGTCATTCCAGATGATCCGGCAGCCAGCGAAGGTTATCTGCGCGTGGTGGATGAATCCGCGGAGGACTATCTCTATCCTAAATCTTATTTTGTTTTCTTGGATCTGCCCATGGAAGCGCAAGAGGCGCTTTCGATGTGAGTCCGACCATCGGATTACTTGAACAAATCAAGGCCTCTGTCCATCGCCAAGTGTGGCCGCGCTGACTTTCTAAAGCGTAACCCGCCACCCGTCACCCGTCACGCGTCACCCGTAACGCGTCACCCGTCACCCGCTAAAGCAGCATCAGCTTGACCAGCACGGCCGCGGTCAGCGCCAGCACGGTCGTAACCAGGCCCAGCACCAAGCCAACTACCCAGCGTAGCGATTTGACCTCAGCTCTCACCTGACTGATCTCAGCGCTGAGCCGTTGCTCGACGCCGTCGATCTTGGCGTCAAGTCGTTGCTCGACGCCGTCGATCTTGGCATCAAGGCGTTGTTCGACGCCGTCGATCTTGGCATCAAGGCGCTGCTCGACGTTCTCCAGCTGCGCCTTGGTCGCCACGGTCTCCGTGACCGCATCGCGCAGCGCTTCGGCTTGAGCGTCCGCCTGTGCCTGACTGACACCGGCGCTTTGTAGGTGCTTACTGTATTTAAGCGTGTCTAACACGGCTGATGCTTTTCCCGGCTCACCCGAAGGGCACTTACTTAATCTCTAATTTTCTGATTATAAATACGTAATTCAGAAAACGCTACGAAACTGCACCACCATGGGCTTGCTATGCATATATCAATCGACCCTTGGGCTCCGGGATCGAGCGGCCAAGCTCCCGAGCCGTTTCCATCCACTCCTCGATGACCTGCTGGACATTGGCCACCGCCTGTTCATAGGTCTCGCCATCGGCCATGCATCCGGACAACTCCGGTACTTCCACGATGAAGGATTGATCCTCCTCGCTCCAGTAGATGATCAACTCATATTTAATCGACATCAGACTTCCCTAGCCGGTACTTAACCAAGATACCCCTCACTTGCTTGATCTGATATGACTTCGCCTTATTTGCCTTGGGCTGTAGATTGATGATCTCATCAATACCATCGCGCGTGAAAATGTGGTGATCGCCTTTGACTCTCTCGTCAAAACCGAGGCGGATTAATAGCTTGCAAAGCGCAGAGAATTCAACATTATCGTCGGCGCTACCCGCCAAAATCTTTTCCCTGAGCTTCGCGTATTTCCCCATTGATCTCTCATCATATGAGCGCCTAGCAGTTAGCGACTGCCTTTGGCAGGCTACTCCAGCCCGAGCTTCTTTAGCCGGTAGCGCAGCGCGCAGGCACACGCTGCTTTGCAGCTTGTCGCAATTGCGCGTGTAAACTTATGCTGATCTGTGCAATGAATACATGCAGTCGAGAGGTTTGCTATGCCGAGTTCCGTTCGCCTCGATCCCGACACCGAGCGCCGCCTCGATACGTTGGCCCGGGCAACCGGGCGTAGCCGAGCTTATTATATCCGCGAAGCCATAGTCCAGCACATCGACGACCTGGAAGACGTTTACTTGGCCGAGAAGCGCCTGGAGGATTTGCGCGCTGGCCGCGGCAGGACGTATACCATCGAGGAGGTGGAGCACGAGCTTGGCCTGGCGGATTGAGTTCGCTGACAAAGCAGTAAAGGAGCTGGCCAAGCTCGATAAGGCCACGGCTCGGCGCATCACCCAATTTTTACGTAAGCGTATTGCCCCGCTCGATGATCCACGCGACCTCGCCACACCGCTCACGGGCAAGCTGGCGAAGCTATGGCGCTAGCGTGTCGGAGACTACCGAGTCATTTGTGAATTGCATGATGAGGTGCTGATTGTCGTCGTTGTCCGTATTGGCCATCGCAAGACGGTGTATCGGTGAGCGAGGCCAACGAATAGGCCATCGCTCGGAGATCTACTCCAGCCCGAGCTTCTTTAGCCGGTAGCGCAGCGCACGGAACGTGATACCGAGTAACTGCGCGGCGGCAGTCTTATTGTAGCGGGTCTTCTGCAGCGCCTTGACGATGACCTCGCGCTCCACCTCACCAAGATAGGTCTCGAGCTCGAAGTCCGGCGTCGGTTCGATGGTGGCGGGGGCTTGTGCCGAGCGGCTTTTCTGCGGCAGTTGCAGGTCGGCCGCGCTGATGACATCGCTCTCACTGAGGGTGAGAGAGCGCTCCAGAATGTTTTCGAGCTCGCGCACATTGCCGGGGAAAACATAGGACTGCAGCGCCGCTAATGCGCGGTCATCTACGTTCGGCAAGGCCGCGCCCGGGCCGACCATCCGGCGCAAAATGTACTCGACCAGCAGCGGGATATCCTCGGCCCGCTCGCGCAGGCTCGGGGCGTGCACCTGGATCACGTTGATCCGGTAGTAGAGGTCGCGCCGGAAGCCGCCCTCCTGGACGAGCTGGCCAAGATCCTTGTGCGTGGCGCAGAGGATACGCACATCGATCGGCTCCTCGCGCGAGGTGCCAACCGGGCGCACGGCTTTCTCCTGGATGGCGCGCAGCAGCTTGACCTGCATGTGCTGGGGCAGCTCGGCCACCTCGTCGAGGAACAGGGTGCCTCGGTCCGCGGCCTGAAAGAGCCCCTGCTTGTCCGCCGATGCCCCGGTAAAGCTGCCTTTTTTGTGGCCGAAGAACTCGCTTTCCATCAACTCGGTCGGGATCGCGCCGCAGTTTACCGGCACAAAGGCGCTATCGCGGCGCGGGCCCTTGTCGTGAATCAGCCGGGCGATGAGCTCCTTGCCCGTGCCCGACTCGCCGCCGATATACACCGGCGCCTGGCTGCGGGCGAGCTTGACGATGGTGGAACGGATGTGTTGCATCGCCGCAGAATCACCAAGCAGGATATTGCGCGAGCGCCGATCGATCTCCGGGTAGTCGCCAAGGAGCAGCGCGTGCTCGACCAGGCGTCGCAGCACATGGAGGTCGACCGGCTTGGTCACGAAATCGAACGCTCCCGCCTTGAGCGCCTTGGTGGCGGTTTCGATGCTGCCATAGGCGGTAATTATGGCCACCGGCATGTCCGGATGGTGCTTTTGGATGTGCCGCACCAGATCCAGCCCATCGCCATCCGGCAAGCGCATGTCGGCAAGGCACAGGCTGAACGATTCGGCATCGAGCAGCGTGCGGGAGGTGCGCACATCCGACGCGGTGCGCACCTCAATCGCCATTTGTTCCAAGGTGAGCTGCGCCAGCTCGCGCAGGTCCGGCTCATCGTCGACGATCAGTGCGAGCGGTCGATGCATTGTCTAGGTGTCCTCCTCGAGCGGGCCGGCGAAGGTGATGCGGAAACAGGCGCCACCGGTCACTTCCTCGTTGAGATGGATCCTAGCCTGGTTCGCCTCGCATAGCTCGCGTGCGAGATAGAGCCCCAGGCCGGTACCCGTTGTCGAGTTGGTGGCAAACGGCTCGAACAGGTGCTCTCGAATCCCTGGGGTTACTCCAGGGCCGTTGTCTGCCACCTCGAGAAACGGATGGCCGCCCGGATCCCGGCTGCTGCGCAGCACAATCCGGCGGTCGCCACTCTCTAGTGCAGCCTGCTCGCTGGCATTGCGTGCCAGGTTATCAAGGATCTGGCGCAAGTGATCGGCATCGAACAGCACATCGACTCCAGCACCTTCGATCTCGATGCTCACCGCGCCGAGCCTCGGGCCTTGCTGCTCGCGCCAGTCGGCGACGAAACCCGGCAGCCATTTCCCAAGATGAATGATGCTTCGGCTCGAAGGTGTGCGCCGGGAGAGCTGCAGCACGCTCTCGATGGTGGTATTCAGTCGTTTGCCTTGCTGGTAAATGATCTCGACCAGGCGCTTGCCCGTGCGCAGGTCTTGGGCCTCGCTGAGCAGCTGAGCGGCGTTCATCATGGCCGCTAGAGGGTTGCGGATCTCGTGCGCGATGCTGGCCGTCAAGCGGCCGATTGAGGCCAGCTTGGCTTGCTGCACCTGAGCGCGCATTTGCGTGAGATTCTCGAGAAAGATCAGCACGCCGGACCGACCCTGCGGGCCAAGCGCGTGGAAACGTGGCACGAACTCCTGCCCTCCGCGCCGCGTGGCCAAGGGATCGAGCGCGCCGGTCCAGCTCTCACGCCAATGCCGGCAAGCCGCGGCAAGCTTGGGTGAGACCTCTGCCAGGCTGCGCCGGCGGTGGACATCCACATCGCCCACGAGCTCGCGGGCGGTGCGGTTGAGCAAGCGGATGCGATCGCCGGGGTCCAGCGCGATGACGCCAATCTCGAGCCGCTGGATGATCTGGTTATTGAGCACTTCGAGGTTGGCCACGTCCAGGCTGCGCTGCTCCGCCAGCACTTGGTTCTCCCGCGCCCGGCGCGCCAGCATCGACCCGGCGAGCGCCGTCGCGAACGTGGCAAGGCCGAGCACAGCCACCTGAGTGTAGCCGCTGTGATCGGCGTCCTCGCTAAGCTGGTTGAGCACCTGCTCGAACAGCAGTATGAGCGAGGCCACTGCGGCATAGAACCCGCCCATCCGTGCCCCGGCGAGCAGGCTGCCGCCGGCGACCGCGATGACCATCAAAATGCCGAGCCCCGCCTGCAGACCCCCGCTGGCGTGAATGAGTCCGGCGATCGCGAAGATATCCATCAGTATCTGGCTGTGCAGCTGCAGCGTGAAGCCCGGCCGCTGGGCATAGGCGAGCGCGAAGATAGCAAGGCCAAGGATCAGGTAGGCCAGGCAGATTTCGAGGAACAGCTCGGGGTGAACGGTCGGAAAGAACTTGCTGCCATGGCCGGCCGCAAAGGCGGCCAACAATATAGCGGCGATTGCGATGCGATAGCTACACAGGATGCGCAGCGCGCGCCAATCGCTCGGTTCCCAGATCATGGCGGTTATCGCGGGAGAGGGTTCCTGCGTTCTATGTGCCTGACTCTGCAATCGCATATCACCGTTTTTCAATGGGGCCCTAGATTCTGCGACTCCGCCTGACGGCTGTGCGCAGAATGACAGTATGGAAAAGTCATCCTGCTCGGAAGGGGCGTGAGTAGTTAGAATTTTCCCCAATGCATTCCTCTAATTAAATACTGGTACTGCTCCGAGATTTCTGCGATGGGTTTCTGATTCTGTGCCCTTGCGTCCCCGCTTCGCCGTGGCGAGCGGTCGCCGCTCCCGGCATGGGTCGCTTTTGCGTTGCGCGGGCGTTGGGTAGAGAATACCGTGGTCTGGGCGTGTTGACATCCGCGCACGGCGCCGTGGGTGAATGCCACCAGGCCCTAATCTCAGAGGAAGGGCGCAGATGAATCTGCACGAGTTCCAGGCGAAGCATCTCTTCTCTCGCTTTGGCATTCCTGTCCCGCGTGGCTATCTCGTGCGATCGGCGGCTGAAGCGCGCAAGGCTGCCGAACGGCTCGGCGGCGAGCGCTGGGTCGTCAAGGCACAGGTTCACGCCGGCGCCCGGGGCAAGGGCGGTGGCATCAAGCTCGTCAAGAGCCTCGATGAGTTGACGCGCTGCGCCGAATCCATGCTCGGCAGCCGGCTGGTCACTCCCCAGACGGGTACCGGGGGACTGCCGGTGGACGCCGTCCTAATCGAGGAAGGGTTAGCGATCACGCGCGAGATTTACCTGAGCGCGTTGGTGGATCGGATGAGCAATCGCGTCCTTTTGCTGGGCTCGGCCGCCGGTGGTATTGACATCGAGGAGGTGGCCGCCAAGCACCCGCAGCAGATCCTCAGCGCCCGCGCCAACCCCATTGCTGGCCTGCAGCCTTATCAGTGCCGGGAGCTTGCCTTCGGGCTGGGGCTCGAGGGCAAGCAAGTTGGGGAGTTGGTAAAGATCATGCTTAATCTCTACCGCTGCTTCATCGCGCTCGATCTCAGCCTAATCGAGATCAACCCTTTGATCCTTACGGCTCAGGATGAGCTGCTGGCGCTGGATGCCAAGATCAACGTCGATGACAACGCCGTTGCGATTGGCCGCCAGCCCGAGATCGCCGATATGCGCGATACCTCCCAAGAGGATGAGGCGGAGATCCGAGCCGCGGAGCATGGGCTGAGCTACATTACTCTGGGTGGCAATATCGGCTGCATGGTCAACGGCGCCGGTCTCGCCATGGCCACCATGGACGTCATCAAGCTCTACGGGGGCGAGCCCGCGAACTTCCTGGACGTGGGCGGGGGCACCAATGCGCAGCGGGTGGCCGAGGCGTTCAAGATCATCTGCGCCAGCCCCAATGTTAAGGCCATTCTCGTAAACATCTTCGGTGGCATCGTGCGTTGCGACATGATTGCCGAGGGCATCATCAACGCGGTGAAGGGGGTCGGTGTCAAAGTGCCGGTCGTCGTGCGGTTGGAGGGGACTAATGTCGAGCGGGGCAAGCAGCTGCTTGCACAGAGCGAGCTTGACATCATCGCCGCCAGCAATCTCGCCGATGGGGCCCAGCGCGCGGTTGCCGCCGTGGGCCGGTGAGCGAGCGGTATAGGACCGGGGCACAGCAGCATGAGTATTCTGGTCGACAAGAGCACTAAAGTGATCGTCCAGGGGTTCACCGGCCGCCAGGGGAGCTTCCACGCCGAACAGTGCATCCGCTACGGCACTCAGATCGTCGGCGGCGTGACACCAGGCCGGGGCGGCGAGAGCCATCTGCAGCGGCCGGTATTCAATACCGTCAGGGATGCCGTGGCGAGCGTCGATGCCAATGCCTCCATGATCTATGTACCGGCGGCCTATGCGGCGGATGCAATCCTGGAGGCTGCCGCGGCTGGCATTCGCGTGATCGCTTGCATCACCGAGGGAATACCGGTGCACGACATGCTCCGGGTCAAGGGCTCGCTCGCTTACTACGATGCCATTCTGATTGGCCCCAACTGTCCCGGCGTGATCACCCCAGGCGAGTGCAAGATCGGTATCATGCCAGGCCATATCCATGAGCACGGTTCTGTTGGCATCGTCTCCCGCTCGGGTACCCTGACCTACGAGGCGGTCAAGCAAATTACTGATGTGGGCCTCGGTCAAAGCACCTGCGTGGGCATCGGTGGCGACCCGATTCAAGGCCTGTCCTTCATCGATGTGCTGCAGCGTTTCGAGCAGGATCCTCAGACCAAGGGCATCGTGATGGTGGGCGAAATCGGGGGCACGAGCGAGGAGGCGGCGGCCGAGTTCATCCAGTCCCATGTGCGCAAACCGGTAGTGGCCTATATTGCCGGTGTGACCGCTCCTGCGGGCAAGCGCATGGGGCATGCCGGCGCTATTATCAGTGGTGGCAAAGGCACCGCAAGGGATAAGTTTATGGCGCTCGAAAAGGCCGGCGTAGCGACCGTGCGTTCACCGGCTGACATCGGCTCGACCATGAACGAATTGATCGTGGGGTGAGCCCCGCCGGTAGAATAGGGCCGATCAATAAATACCATGAGCGACCCCCTTCGCATCGTTATGGCGCAGCTGAACCTGCTGGTCGGAGATGTCCAGGGCAATACGCTGGCCGTCATCGATGCGGCCCGGCGTGCCAGCAACGAGCTCCACGCTCGGGTGGTGGTTTTCCCGGAGCTCGCGCTGACCGGCTATCCGCCCGATGACCTATTATTGCGCCATGACTTCCTCGACGCCGTGAGCGATGCCATCGCGCGCCTGTGTCGCGAGGTAGAGGGTACGACCTTGATCGTCGGCGCGCCGCTGCGAAGCGGCAGGGCGCTGATGAACGCCGCGCTCGTGATCGAGCAGGGGCGGGTCGTTGCAACCTATGCCAAGCATCATCTCCCGACCTACGGCGTGTTCGATGACACGCGCTACTTTCAGCCCGGCAGTGAGCCGTGCGTCATCGACGTTGAGGGCTGCCGTATGGGCGTGACCATCTGCGAGGACGCCTGGCATCCTGGACCGGTGGCCTGGGCGGCGGAGATGGGCGCCGAGGTCGTTGTCAACATCAATGCTTCCCCCTTCGATCAATACAAGTGGGCCGCGCGCGAGGCGGTGATTCGCGAGCGCATCGGCGAGTCCGGTGTGGTGATGCTCTATTGCAACATGGCCGGCGGCCAGGACGAAGTGGTCTACGATGGCGCCTCCTGCGCCTTTGGCCGTCGAGGTGACCTGCGCGTTCGCGCCCAGCGCTTTCGCCCCGGGCTCGTTGCGGTGGATCTGAGCCTCCGGGGGGGATACTGGGAGCCGATGCAGGGCGCAATTGAGGACGATCCGCCGGGGCAGGCGGTGCTCTATGACGCACTGGTCTGTGGCGTGCGGGATTATGTCGAGAAAAACGGTTTTCCCGGCGTGCTCATAGGGCTTTCCGGCGGCATCGATTCCGCACTGGTTACCTGCTTGGCCGTGGATGCGCTCGGCGCCGAGCGGGTCGAGGCGATCATGATGCCGACGCAGTACACCTCTGAGATGAGCCGTATCGGCGCGGCAGAGCTGGCGCGGAATCTCGGTGTACACTATCGTGTCATTGCCATCGAAAGCATTTTCAGCGCCTTCCTGGAAACGCTTGACCCGGTATTGGCCGGCTCGGCGCCCGATGTCACGCAAGAGAACTTGCAATCGCGGATCCGCGGCACCCTGCTGATGGCGCTCTCAAACAAACAGGGCAAGCTGGTGCTGGCGCCTGGCAACAAGAGTGAGCTCGCCGTGGGCTATGCGACGCTCTATGGCGATATGGTCGGCGGATTCGCGCCATTAAAGGATATCTTCAAGACCGATGTGTATCTTCTGGCCCGCTACCGCAACTCGAATGGCGAAGTCATCCCCCTGAATGTCTTGGCGCGTCCGCCTTCGGCCGAGTTGCGTCCAGATCAGCTAGACACGGACAGCCTGCCCGAGTATACCGTGCTCGATAGAATCCTCGCGGCCTACGTGCAGGAGGACCGCTCGGTGGAGGATATCGTTGCCGATGGTCATGCTCGCGCTCTGGTTGCCGAGGTGGTGCGCCGTGTTCTGCGCAACGAATACAAGCGCCGCCAAGCACCGCCCGGGGTCAAAGTCACCACCAAGGCATTCGGCCGCGACCGGCGCTACCCGATCACTTCTGGTTTCGGCCCGTAGGGGCGGGTTCAAACCTGCGCGCAAACCCACCCCTCGGATCAATCCGATTGCCATGCAGAGGAAAATGTATGAAAAAAATTGAGGCCATCATAAAGCCGTTCAAGCTGGACGATGTCCGTGAAGCGCTCTCCGAGATCGATATCACCGGTATGACGGTCACCGAGGTGAAGGGATTCGGGCGCCAGAAGGGGCATACCGAGCTTTACCGCGGCGCCGAGTACGTGGTTGACTTCCTGCCGAAGATGCGCATTGAGGTCGTGGTGACCGATGAGCAAGCCGAGCGCTGCGTGGAGGCCATCAGCGGCGCGGCCCGAACCGGCCGGATTGGCGATGGCAAGATCTTCGTTACCGGCGTCGACCGCGTGATCCGCATCCGTACCGGGGAGGAAGACGATCGGGCGGTATAGGGCCTGTTGGCCTCCGGCGCGGCGTCGTGGGTGGATGTCAACAGGCTCTACCCGCGCTCCTCAAGCGCCGGGTGGTTGGGATAGTTCAGCCGGATCACGCGCCGCACGTCCTCTTCGAGTGCCGGCAGTCCGATGTGCTCATAGCCTTGTAGCAGCACATACAAAGCGTCTGCGACGGCGGGCGTCTTTGGGTACGTGAGCAAGATGTCGCGGGCGCGGTTGATTGCCGCGACCCATGCTTTGCGACGCACGTAATATTGCATGATATGGACTTCATGCTCGGCGAGCAGGTTGCGCAGCTGCGCCATACGCCGGCGCGCGTCATCGGCGTATCGGCTCTCGGGATAGGTCTCAAGCAAGGTGCGGAAGCTGTAGAAGGCTTGCCGCAGGGGCTCCGGATCGCGTTTGGAGCGATCGAGGTTCAGCAGCGATTGGACGAAACTTCGCCCCTGCTTTTGCTGTGCAACGCCCTTCATATAATAAGCGTAGGCAACCTTCGCGTGGCGGGGATTGAAGCGAATGAATCGATCGGCTGCCGCGACGGCGGATGCCGTATCATTCGCCTTGTAATAGGCATAGATGATATCGAGCTGAGCCTGCTCAGAGTAGGGTCCGAACGGAAATTTCGCCTGCAGGTCCTCCAATCGCTTCACGGCGGTCGCGTAGTCACCGGCCGCGATTAGCGCATGCGCTTCATTGTACAGGGTGGCGGCTTGTTGCTCCGGCACGTTTTGATCCGAGGCGGGTTTGGTGGCGCAGCCGATGAGCGCGATGAGAACGGCGAACAGGGCGGGCAGCAGCTTGAGCATAAAGCGGGACTCGGCGTGGCAAATGCGTGCAAAGTATATCATTGTTGGGAAAACCTCGATGCTCGCTTGCCTAGAGCTATGAGCGAGCGCCATGGGCGAGCGAATCGAGCGCAGCGCGATCATCCCCAGCACGCAAATGGGCCAGCGGCTCGATCGCGCCCTCGCGGCGGTATTTCCGCAATACTCCCGTAGCCGCCTACAGGCCTGGCTGAAATCCGGTGCGATCACGGTGGATGGTGTTGCGCCACGCGCCAAGGATGCCGTGCGCGGCGGCGAGCAGGTGCACTTGCAGGTAACGCTCGCGGACGCGGGCTCGGTGGCGCCCGAGCCGATCGCGCTGCGCATCGTTCATGAGGACGAAACCCTGCTGGTGATCGACAAGCCGTCTAGCCTGATCGTGCATCCCGGCGCCGGCCACTCGGGCGGCACGCTACAGAATGCGCTGCTGCATTATGACGTGCGGCTTGCGGCGTTGCCGCGCGCCGGCATCGTTCACCGCTTGGACAGGGGGACTTCGGGCCTTATGGTGGTCGCCAGGAATTTGACCGCACATAAGCGGTTGGTCGAACAGCTGCAGGCGCGGACCGTGGGACGAGAATATCTGGCGTTGGTCTCGACCGCCGTTACCAGCGGCGGGCGGGTGGCGGCTGCGATCGCCCGGCATCGGCGCGATCGCACGCGCATGGCGGTACATCCTGATGGGCGGGCGGCGGTAACGCATTACCGGGTAGAAGAGCGTTTTGCCGCCCATACGTTGCTCCGCTGCATGTTAGAGACCGGGCGCACCCATCAGATCCGGGTGCACATGGCTTGGCTGCGCCAGCCGCTGGTGGGCGACCCGGTCTACGGCGGGCGGATCCGGCTGCCAAAAGGTGCGAGCGAGGAAGTCATCGCCGCACTGAGCGGCTTTAGGCGCCAAGCGCTGCACGCGGCGCGGCTGCGGCTGGTGCATCCGGCTACTGGCGAGGCCGTGAGCTGGCAAAGCCCTTTGCCCGCTGACTTCGCACATTTGTTGGAGGTCTTGCGTCAGCAATCGCGAAGGCAAGATCTCACCCGTGCGTGACTCGATTCCTTGTCTGATTCCCGATTGGCCGGCCCCGGCCGGTGTGCGCGCCCTGGTGACGACGCGCCGCGGTGGCGTGAGCGAGCCGCCATATGCTTCGCTCAATTTGGCAGCCGGCACCAGCGACCGCCGTGAGCATGTGGCTGAGAATCGGCGCCGGCTACGGCTCGGGCTCGCACTGCCGGAGGAGCCGCGCTGGCTGCGACAGGTGCATGGAGCCGGGGTGGTTGCAGCCGAGCAGGTCAGACGCGATGTCACCGAGGCGGATGCGGTTTGGACGGTGCGCTCGGACACGGTATGTGCTGTCTTGACGGCCGACTGCCTGCCGATTTTTCTCTGTGACAACGACGGCTGCCGGGTTGCGTTGATTCATGCCGGCTGGCGCGGTTTGGCGGCTGGGGTGATCGAGGCGGCGTATGGCGCGCTCGGTGTGCGCGGTGAGCGCCTGATGGCCTGGCTGGGTCCGGCCATCGGTGCGCACGCCTTCGAGGTCGGCGATGAGGTGCGCACCGCCTTTGTAGCGGCCGATCCTGGGCTTGGCGGCGCTTTCCGTGCCACACCGCACGGGCTATGGCTTGCCGATCTCTATTGCCTCGCGCGCCGTCGGCTCGGGCGCTGCGGTGTGGGGCGTATCTATGGCGGCGGCTTTTGTACCGTCACCGATTCGCGGCGTTTCTTTTCCTACCGCCGGGATGGACGCACGGGCCGGATGGCGAGCCTACTCTGGCTTACGTAAAGCGCACCTTTGAATTAGCCGCCACCTGCCCCATTTATGGCTTTAGCAAGCAAAATCCGTATATGAGGTTCGCCTTATGCGCATGGATAAATTAACGACCAAATTCCAGTTGGCGATCGCCGACGCGCAATCACTAGCGGTAGGGCGCGATCACCAGTTCATCGAGCCCGAGCACCTTATGGTCGCGTTGTTGGATCAGGAAGGGGGTATTGCACGCCAGTTATTGCAGCGCGCCGGGGTCAACGTCAACTACCTACGCTCACAGCTCGGTGAGGCGCTGGATCGCAGCCCCACGGTTCAGGGTACTGGCGGTGAGGTGCACATATCCCAAGAGCTGGCGCGCCTGCTCAATCTCACCGATAAGCTCGCGCAGCGGCGCAAAGATCAGTATATGTCCAGCGAGCTGCTGGTGCTGGCGGCGGTCGAGGACGGCCGTGCCCGGTTAGGACAGCTCCTGGTTCGGGCTGGGGCATCGCAGGCAGCGCTGGAAAAGGCGATCGATGAGCTGCGCGGCGGCGAGCAGATTATCGATCCCAATGCCGAGGAACAGCGTCAGGCGCTCGAAAAGTACGCCATCGATCTGACCGAACGCGCCGAGCAGGGCAAGCTCGATCCGGTTATCGGTCGCGATGAGGAAATCCGCCGCACGATCCAGGTTCTACAGCGGCGTACCAAGAACAATCCGGTGCTAATCGGCGAGCCCGGGGTCGGCAAAACGGCGATCGTGGAAGGGCTCGCGCTGCGTATCGTCAACGCCGAAGTGCCGGAGGCCCTCAAGGGCAAGCGCTTGCTTGCGCTCGACATGGGCGCGTTGGTGGCAGGTGCCAAGTTCCGCGGCGATTTCGAGGAGCGCCTGAAAGCCGTACTGAAGGATTTGGCCAAGCAGGAGGGGCAGATCATCCTGTTCATCGACGAGATTCACAGCATCGTCGGTGCCGGCCGCGCCGAAGGCTCTATGGACGCGGGCAATATGCTCAAGCCCGCTCTTGCCCGGGGCGAGCTGCACTGCATCGGGGCCACCACGCTTGATGAATACCGCCAATACATCGAAAAGGATGCCGCGCTCGAGCGGCGCTTTCAGAAGATCGGCGTGGAAGAGCCTAATATCGAGGATACCGTCGCTATCTTGCGCGGATTGAAGGAGCGCTATGAGGTCCACCACGGCGTCGAGATCACGGATCCGGCTATCGTCGCGGCCGCGACCTTGTCGCAGCGCTACATTACCGAGCGCAAGCTACCCGACAAGGCCATCGATTTGATCGATGAGGCCGCAAGCCGCATCCGCATCGAGATCGACTCCAAGCCCGAGGAGATGGATCGTCTCGGGCGGCGCTTGATCCAGCTCAAGATCGAGCGCGAGGCGCTGGCCAAGGAGACCGATGAGGCCTCTAAGAAGCGCCTGCAGACGGTGCAGCGCGAGATCGAGGATGTCGAGCGCCAATACCAAAACCTCGAGCAGATTTGGACTTCGGAGAAGGCCGCAGTGGAAGGCGCACAGACGATCAAGGAGTCCCTCGATCAGGCCCGCAAGGAGCTGGAGACGGCGCGCCGCGCGAGCGATCTGACGCGCATGTCGGAGCTGCAGTACGGGCGCATCCCGGAGCTCGAACGCCAGATTGAAATAGCCTCTCGGGCCGAGACACAGGAGATGCAGCTGCTGCGCAACAAGGTCACCGAGGAGGAGATTGCCGAGGTAGTCTCCAAGTGGACCGGCATTCCGGTGGCCAAGATGCTGGAGGGCGAGCGGGAGAAGCTCCTGCACATGGAACAGGTTCTGCAAGCTCGGGTTGTGGGCCAGGAGGAGGCCGTCGAGGCGGTCGCCAATGCCATCCGGCGCTCGCGCGCGGGACTGGCGGATCCCAAACGGCCCAACGGCTCGTTTATGTTTCTCGGGCCCACTGGTGTCGGCAAGACCGAGTTGTGCAAGGCGCTCGCGGCTTTTCTGTTCGATACCGAGGAGGCCCTGGTTCGGATCGATATGTCGGAGTTCATGGAGAAGCACGCGGTCGCGCGCCTGATCGGCGCGCCGCCGGGCTATGTCGGCTATGAACAGGGCGGTTACTTGACCGAGGCGATCCGGCGCCGGCCGTACTCCGTGATTCTTTTGGATGAGGTGGAGAAGGCGCATGCCGATGTCTTCAACATACTATTGCAGGTGCTGGACGATGGCCGACTGACCGATAGCCACGGGCGCACGGCGAATTTTCGCAACGCGGTTATCGTCATGACGTCGAATCTGGGCTCTCAGGTGATTCAGGAAATGGCGGGCGAGGAAAACTATCAGGCGATGAGGAACGCGGTCATGGAGATCGTAGGCCAGCATTTTCGCCCTGAGTTTATCAACCGCATCGACGACGTGGTCGTGTTCCATCCCTTGGGCCGCGCGCAGATCCACCGGATCGCCGAGATCCAGGTAGCCCACCTCGGTCGGCGGCTACGTGATCACGACATGGAAATCGAGCTCACGCGGGAGGCCTTGGATATGCTGTCACAGGCGGGCTTCGATTCCGTCTACGGCGCTCGCCCGCTTAAGCGAATCATCCAGCAGCGCCTGGAGAATCCGCTCGCCCAGGCGATTCTCGAGGGCCGTTTTAGCGCCGGAGACGTTGTTGAAGTGGATGTCCGGGATGGGGCGCTCGTTTTCGAGCGCAGCAAACGCCAGGTTGCGGTGGCCTAATGCGCGCTACAGCCTCTACAGTAGCTGATGGCAGCGAAAGCGTAGGTAAGGGCCAGCCATGTGGATGTGGCAACAATTTGACTTACGCCGAAGCGGAAACGACATCCCTGTCGTTTCGCTTCTCCTGATTGCTCTGTCCGAATTGTCGCGTATCAGCTCTAGGCATGCCGTCCAACCCGCAGTTATCTACGGAGCTGCCTTGTCAACACCTACTCGACAATCCGAGCAACAAAAAGAACAGCGCCTTAACGCCCATCCTGGTCAGGCCACTCGCGGCAAGCCCGCAAGCGTTTTTCGGCTCCTCTTTTCGCGACAGCGTCTGCACGCAGACGATCTGTCAATCCACGATTTGCGTCACTCACGGATGCAGCTGATGGGTGAAGTACCACATAGTGCCGTTCAGGGTCATGGCGCCGAGGATATTGCCGATCGTGACCGGGATCTGATTCCACACCCACCACTGGTAGAGGGTGACATCGGCCCCGGAGAGGATGCCGGTCGGAAAGAGCCACATGTTCACCACGGTGTGCTCGAAGCCCAACGCGAAGAACGTCCCGACCGGTATCCACATCAGAACCGCCCGGCCGATCGTGCTGCGCGTGGATTTGGACATGACCGAGCCCAGGCTCACCAGCCAGTTACAGAGAACACCCCCGCCGATGGCGGCGCACCAGCCGATGGCGCCGTACTGCTGATACGCGACCTTATGCTCGGCGGTTACGGCGCACACGTGCAGCAGACTGGTCTCTGGGATGGGGATATTCCCGCCCTGGGTCATAGCGAACCAGAGCAGCCAGCCGAACCAGATGCCGCCGAGCAGGTTCCCAAGCAGGGTCCAGGCCCAATTGCGGAGCACCTGCAGCGGCGTGACCGTTCCCGCGTACATGCCGATGGGCATGGTCGCGAAGCTGCCGGTCGCCATCTCAAGGCCAAGGAAGCTTAACGTGACGTAACCCAGCGGGAACAGCAAACCGGCCGCGCCGAGCGGTATGCCGGCGCCGACCATGGAGAACACCACCGAGGCCCCGTAGGCCAGAAAGGGCGTGCACAAAAAGCCGCGAACGAGTAAATGCCACGCGGCGAACTTGGCTTTGGCCGCCGCATCCGCTGCCAGCGCCTGCCCCATCTGCGACGGCGGCACCGTTTCGATTACATGATAAATAGGGGGCGCCGCCGGCACGTTGCCAGCGGTCACGGCGCTGGGATTGCCGCCTATCGGATTGCCCGATGAGCCGGTGGCGGAGGGGTTCTCACCTTGGGTTGGATTACCCCCTCGCCTAGACTTTTTGAAATCGCTCATGTCGTTAGCCTCCTCCTCGTCGTAATATGATGCAGTCTAATGCTGTGCTGACACATGAACTTGCCTTTTTGCCTTTGTTTTACCACACATAATTGGCCCGCTCCGGGGCCCTGTAATACCGTTGAAGATGCTAAAATGGCCATGGCGTAAGGCGGGTCAGTACGGCATCTTCAGCAGTAAAACTTAGTTTATTAGTCGTAACTACTCACCCCTCGTCATCCTGCGCGCCGCGAAACGGCATCGCAGGATCCAGCGACCAGATTCTGCGACTCCGCCTGACGGCTCCGCGCAGAATGACAGTACGGAAAAGGTATCCTGCGCGAAAAGGGGGTGAGTAGTTACTATTAGTCAACGGATAATAATTTTGCAAGTGAAAAAGGGGGCGCGCTGCGTTGAGATGGACTCCGACCCCGGACAGCCTCCTTCTCATGCGGATCTATTCCATTCGGGGGCGGGTAGCGCGCGCTCCCGGCATACGGTGGTTGGTCGGTCTGTCGGTCGGGAAAGCGCGCTTGCCGGGCCGGCTGGAATCGGCGTGCGCACGTTGCAGAATCTCTTTGCGTTGACGAACGCGCCCATCGACCGATGCAGCGAATGAGCCCTGCCGCGGCTCAAAACGGGCTGGCAAGCACGAACGTGCGCGGCACCGGTGGGGGCGAAGGCTGCAGCGTTTGTTCTGCGCCCAAAGCCGGGCGTCGTCTGCATTACCTCAGACCGGAATGCAACCTGGCGCACGTGGGTAAGATGGAATATGCGCAACATACTCGCTTGTCGTAATCGCGACATCGCCATGCCGCCTTGTCCCGAGCCCGACCAATGAAAGCTAACTTGGATGCCGTGTTGCTCAATCAAGGCCGCATGCCACCGCAACAGGCACAACGCCATTTAATATAAAGCCCACCCGAACGTCCAGTCTAGTCACTATAACTGCACCATGTCATATAGCTTAGTTAAGAGTAGCATTCCTCCGGCTAGACGCAATCCTTATATGGGGATCCATGGCTATTAGAAGTATTTGTCCCTCCCACCGCGCGTCGTTCACAGTGTGTACCGGGGCGCAGCGACTGCGTAGTTCGAGGAACCGGATGCCTCAACCGGGCACGTCCAGATTTGTGGGAGCCGCAGGCGGGCAACCGCCTGCGGCCACCTAAGCTGTAAAAACGCCCCGGCATGAGCGCGGGGCTGCGGTTTCGAAGGAGGATACGGTTAGCCGCTGCTATTGTTAGAGTCTGACTATCCCCGGCTAACTTCGCTTTGAGTGGCTACCGCGTTCTGGTTTGCCACCAACTCCTTCCCAAGCGTCCCGATAGCGATAACGACGATCACGCCGAGGAACACGGCCAGTACAATTGCAGCAGGATGACTTGCCATAACGAACACCCGTTTTCTCCAAAGAGCGACATTGCTCTCGACTAGATATACCGCAATCCGGACCCCTCTGTCACGACAGTTGTCCGGTCCAGTCACCATGTCTGCACCATTGCACATAGCTTTGTTAAGAGTAGCATTCCTTGCGCTGGAGCCATTGCTAATCTGGGGCTCCGCGGTTATTAAAAGTATTTGTAATGTTTGTTATTGCATAATAGCTGTATATTGAAGTTGAATTTGAGGCGTGAGGCGTGAG
>JAKDMK010000251.1 GCA_030452365.1 Nitrococcus sp. | reverse complement strand
CAGGGTGAGATCACGGTCACGGCTGCGTGGACGCTGTTCCAGCAGCGCGAGCACCAGCGCCTGCAGCCGCGAGTGCCAGCGCAGCACTCCATAGCAAAGCTCCTGGCAAAGCGCGCGGTCGCGGGCGTCCTGTAGCGCGGCTAGAGACGGAGCGAGGGCATCCGGTAGGGTACGGCCGCGCAGCAGCACATGAAGCAAGGTTTGCACCGCTGCCTGGCGCGGCGACGTAACGAAACTCGAGCGCAGCCCGGGCATAGCTCTACCCTAAAAGATCGCCTGGGGTGAGCGCGTAACCATTGAGAAATTGCTTGGCGTGCTGGCGCTCCCGCCCCGGGATCTGCAACTCCTCGATCCGCACCAGACCCTCGCCGGTGGCGACATCTATGCCGGCGTCGCTGAGCGCTACAACCTCGCCTGCGCCTGCTGCGATCGGCCCGGCGGCCAGTGCCCGTCCAAACCACACTCGCAGGGTCCGCACGTGGTGGTGGGTATACGCTACGGGCCAGGGATTAAACGCCCGGATGCGTCGGGCAATCTCCGCGGCCGGACGCCGCCAGTCGATGATGGCCTCCTCCTTACACAGCTTCGCGGCGTACGTGGCCCGTGCCGGGTCCTGAGCTCGCGCCTCGATCGTCCCGGCTGCCCAACACGGCAGCGTGGCCGCGATGAGCTCGGCCCCCAAAGCAGCAAGCCGGTCGTGGACCTCACCAGCGGTATCGCCCGCTGCGATCGCGCAATCTCGCTGGGTGAGAACGGCGCCGGTGTCGAGACCCGCATCCATGCGCATGATGCTGATCCCGGTCCTGCTATCACCGGCGATGATCGCCCGCTGGATGGGGGCTGCGCCGCGCCAGCGCGGCAACAGCGAGGCGTGGATGTTTAAACAGCCAAGCGGCGGGATCGCCAGTACCTCCGGGGGTAACATCAGGCCGTAGGCCGCAACCACCATGAGGTGTGGCGCCAACGCCGCCAATTCGGCCTGGGCTGGGCGGCTGCCAAGGCTCTGCGGCTGATATACGGGCAGCTTGCTCGCCTGCGCGGCCACCTTGACTGGGCTCGGGCGCAGCCGCCGGCCGCGGCCGGCGGGTCGGTCTGGCTGCGTGTAGACGCCGATTAGGCGCTGCGAACCGCGGCTTAGCCGCCGCAACGCGGGTACCGCGAATTCCGAGGTGCCCGCGAAGACGATCCGCAGCGCGTCGTTCATCGAAGGGGTGGCTCAGATCACCCTTTGGGTCGGATGCGCCGGCGAAGTCCCCAGGCGAACCTGCTTCTCCAGCTTCTTGCGCAGGCGCTTGCGCTTAAGCTCGGAGAGGTAATCGACGAAAAGCTTGCCATCGAGATGATCGACCTCATGCTGGATGCATACCGCCAGCAACCCGTCGGTTTCAAGCTCGAACGGCTCGCCGCGGCGATCCAGCGCCCGCACTTTGATCCACTCGGCACGCGTTACGGTATCGAAATAGCCGGGCACCGAAAGACAGCCCTCCTGCATCTCCTCCTCGCCCCGGCGCTCCAGGATCTGCGGGTTGATGAAGGCGAGCGGCGCGTCTTTGGCCTCCGAGATATCGATCACCAGAACCCGCTCATGCACGTTCACCTGCGTGGCAGCCAAACCGATACCAGGGGCGTCATACATGGTCTCGAAAAGGTCTTCGATCAGGCGACGTATCTCGTCGGTCACCGATACAACCGACTGTGCCCGGGTACGAAGCTGCGGGTCGGGATAGTGCAGAATATCCAAACTTGCCATATTTGATCCCGTTGCGGCTGGCGATGTATCACTGCTAACCTATATACTCGCCTGGTTAGCGCCCCAGCCCACCGGCGGCGGGCTTGTGTTTTGGTGAAACATAATGTGCGTTTCGTGAGAGAGAACTATAACGAATTCAGCTCAGTTGCCGCTACCATGGATAGGATCTCAATCAGGGAAAGCCGATGCTCAAGTACATGCTTGCGTGGGCACTATGTGCTCTGCTCATTCTCGCCAACCCCGTAGCAGCAGCCGAGACCCCGTTTAAGCAGGGGCACCCGAGCCAGTATACCGTGCAGCCGGGTGATAGCCTGTGGGAGATCTCAGCGCGCTTTCTGAAGAACCCTTGGTACTGGCCTGAGATCTGGTATGTCAACCCGGCCATCAGAAACCCGCATCTGATCTACCCCGGAGACATGATTAAGTTTATCACGATTGACGGCAAGCCTCGACTCGTAGTCCAACGCCACGGTGGCACCATAAAGCTGTCACCGAAGGTCCGGGTCGAAGAGCTGCAAAAAGCCGTTCCCACTATACCGATCAGCGCCCTCAGGCCGTTTCTTACAGGTGACCGCATGGTCTCGGCCGAACAGTGGCGGCAAGCGGCCCACATTGTTGCCGCTGCCGATGAGCATGTGATGGGCGCGCGCGGGGATACGATCTTCGTGCGCGGTTTCAGTCGGGATGAGGAAAATCGCTACAGCATATTGCGCAAGAGGGAGCCACTGGTGGACCCGGAAAGCGGCGCGGTGCTGGGCTACCAGGCCACGCACGTCGGCGAGGCCGTGTGCAAGCCAGGTGGTGAGGTCGCGACCTGCATCATCAGCCGCAGCAATCGCGAGGTGCTGCCAGGGGATCGGCTGATGCGCGTCGAGCAAGAGGGGCTCAAAGGCCGTTTTTACCCGAAGCCCCCCGCGCGACCGATCAACGGGGTGATCGTCGAGGTTATGGGAGGTGTCTCCCAGATCGGCCAGTACAATGTCGTGGCCATCAATCGTGGAGAGGCACAAGGGCTCGAGGCCGGTGACGTGCTGCTGGTCTACAAAGCAGGACGGCAGGTTGTCGATCGCTTCAATGGCCGCCATGATCGGGTGACCCTGCCCGACGAACGAGCGGGGAGCATGATCATTTTTCGTACTTTCCCGCGCATGAGCTTCGGGCTGATCATGGAGGCAACCCGCGCTATGAGCGTCTATGATCTGGTCCGCAACCCTCGCGCTAGCAACGCTGCCATGGCCGCGCAGCAATAGCCCTATGTAAGGTGTGGCGTTGACGCACGACACACCACCTAGCACCAGTGTCAGCGGCGGCTCACTGGCGGCTTGGTTTCGCCTCTATCGTACGCCGGGTCTCGGTGCCCGGGGCTTTCAGCGTGTTCTCGAGTGTTTCCCGACCCCCGAGGCCTTCCTCGGCGCATCGCGCGACGAGCAACTGCGGGCCGGCCTCTCCGGCAACATCCTCGCGGCTGTGGCGCGCGTCGATGAGGCCGAGGTCGAAAAGGATCTGCGCTGGCTCGAGAGCAAAGAACACCATTTACTGCGCTGTATCGATCCAGCTTATCCGCAACAGTTACGCTGTATCCCGGTGCCGCCGCCTATGCTGTTCGTAGTCGGTAAGCCCGCTGTATTGATGCAACCGCAGCTCGCCGTGGTTGGCAGCCGCAACCCGACCCCCGGCGGCGCGGTCAACGCGCACGATTTTGCTGCCCATCTGGCGCGTGCCGGGCTGACAGTCACCAGCGGTTTGGCGCTCGGAATCGATGCCTGCGCCCACCGTGGCGCGCTCGAAGTCGACGGCTTCAGCGCAGCCGTTATGGGTACCGGGCCCGACCGCATCTACCCGGCGCGCCACCGTGATCTCGCTTACGCCATCGCCGAGCGGGGCGCGCTCATCACTGAGCTGCCAACTGGTAGCGGCCCGCGACGCGAACATTTCCCCCGCCGAAACCGCATCATCAGCGGCCTGGCTTTGGGTACGCTGATTGTCGAAGCGAGCCGTTTCAGCGGCTCATTGATTACGGCACAGCACGCGCTCGATCAGGGACGTGAGGTATTTGCTATTCCCGGTTCGATTCACAACCCGCTCGCCCGGGGCTGCCATGCCCTTATCCGGCAGGGGGCCAAACTGGTGGAGTCCTCAACCGACGTGCTGGAGGAGCTACCGCCTCTGGTGGCCCCGGTAACCGCAATACCAGCCCAACGCACTGCCGAGGCACCGACTCCGCTGGATCGGGACTACCATCGCTTACTGACGGCGTTGGGTCATGACCCGGCCCCGGTCGACGTGCTGCTCCAGCGCACTGGATTGACGCCCGATGTGCTTTCCTCCATGCTGTTGCAGCTAGAGTTAATGGGCTATGTAGCGGTTTGCCCGGGCGGTCGCTACGCCCGCCTTGGCAATTGGGCGTGAGGATGAAAGAGAACGTTTTTGACGTCCTGATGTACCTGTTCGAGAATGATCTCTATAGCGACGAAGAGCTAGGCCCGGACAGAGAGATCATAGAGACGGAGCTGTTCGAGGCAGGCTTTAGCCAGTTCGAGGTTCGCAAAGCATTCGACTGGCTCGATGCGCTTGCGGATCGGCGTAACGTTCCCGTCTTGCAACCAGACGGCAAACGCTCGCTGCGGTTGTTCACCGAGCCGGAGATGGCCAAACTGGGAGCCGACTGTCGCGGCTTCCTGCTCTATTTGGAACAGGTCGGCATACTGGCACCGGTAAGCCGAGAGCTGGTCATCGATCGCATGACGGCTCTAGATGACGATGAAATCGATTTGGACACTCTAAAG
>JAKDMK010000250.1 GCA_030452365.1 Nitrococcus sp. | reverse complement strand
GGAGGGACGGGGCCATTTTCCCGCAATCCTGCGTTGTCGCTCGCTTATGTAGCAAAACTACACCGCGCTCGCGACGCCTTGTCTTGCGAGAAAATGGCCGTCGTCGCGGCGTCGTGGCAAACGTCAACAGGCCCCAGGGCAACCAACAAAGGTACAGGCTATGGCCCGGTTTTTCCGTCGCAGGAAGTACTGCCGTTTCACGGCTGAGGGTGTCAAGGAAATCGACTATAAAGACATCAACACGCTTAGAAACTACATAACCGAAACCGGCAAGATCGTACCCAGCCGGATCACCGGTACGCGCGCGAAGTATCAGCGCCAACTTGCCAGCGCCATCAAACGGGCCCGCTATCTGGCATTGCTGCCCTATACCGACCGTCAGTGACGAGCCTGCCACCCGAGTATACCCGTGAGGCATGTTGCCGAGTTCATCATGCGCGGCCGGGTGCCGGCGGCTGTGGTTATTTTCGCCAGTGCGATGATACCCCTGCTGATTTGGGTCGGCGGTGGCGCATTATCGCTCGTCACCCTTCGCCGTGGTGCGCTCGAAGGCGCCCTCGCCGGAGGCGCTTCGACGCTCTTGCTCATGGTGGTGGTCAGCGCCCTGGTCGGCACGCCACAGCCGGCGCTACAGCCGATCCTGCAGCTCTGGCTGCCAGTCTTCCTCATCGCGCTGTGGCTGCGCTACAGCGTCTCGCTCGCACAAGCCCTGGAGATCGCGGCGGGTTTGGCGGCTATGGCTGTGGTGATATTTCACCTTCTGCACCCGGATACCACCGGGTACTGGCGCGAGGTCTTCGAGCAAGCGCGAGCGCTGCTTGCGGGCCAATCGCTTCCGGACTCCACGACCTGGCAAAACGTGGTGGCAGTGCTGGCGCCGCAGATGACGCGGCTATGGGCGGCAAACTTGCTTGGCTTGGCCGTCGTCAGCCTGCTTCTGGGTCGATGGTGGCAGGCCATGCTGTATAATCCAGGCGGATTCCGCGCGGAGTTCCGGGCGCTGCGGCTGCAGCGCTGGTTCGCATGGGCGGTCTTGGCATTGTTGGTCGTTGCAGCGACAGTGGGCCAAGGGCTGGTATACGATGTTGCTTTTGTGCTCAGCTCTGTGTTCGTGCTGCAGGTCTTCGCCGTGCTGCACTCAATTTCGGCACGGTGGCGCTGGGGCAAGCTGTGGTTGATGCTCGCCTATCTATTCTTACCGCTCGCCATACAGCTGACGGCGGTGGTGGGTATTATCGACGTATTCTTGGATGTGCGGCGGCGAAGCACCGGTCCGCCGGGTTAGGGCCTGTTGACGTTCACCACGGCGTCGTAGTGAACGTCAACAGGCCCTTGGCGGGCCGATCTGAAGTGCGTAACGGGACGGATCAATTGGGGTACAGCAATGGAAGTCATACTGCTTGAGAAGGTCGAGAACCTCGGCAGCCTGGGCGATCGAGTACGGGTGCGTCCTGGATATGGGAGGAATTATCTGATTCCGTACGGTAAGGCGAAGCTAGCAACAGCAGAGAACATCAAGTACTTCGAAGAACGCGCGGCGGAACTGGCGCGTGCGGCTGCCGATACGCTGCACCTTGCGCAGAACCGCGCCGAACAGCTCGCTGGGTTGAGCGTGACCCTCACCGTGAAGGCCGGTGAGGAGGGCAAGCTATTTGGCTCTGTCGGCACCGCCGATATCGCTGATGCGGTCACGCGCGCCGGGGTCGAGATCCATCGCAGCGAGGTGCGCCTACCTACCGGACCGCTGCGTGCCTGTGGCGAATTCGACATCGAACTGCACTTGCACACGGACGTAGATGCAACCGTCAACGTGATTATCGCACCCGAGGAGTAATTGGATGGCGGGCCAGCGCTAGCACGTCAGACAGCCCATTAGTACGTGCTCGCTGGGGCCTGGGCAATGCTGCAAACAACCAGTTCTCCTCCTCATCGGCAACCTGTCGTATACGAGCTACCGGCGCCACGGACGCAATAGATGTCCCGAGATCGGTAGCGAGCGCAAGTTGCCGTCCGCGGTCGGCCGATTGGGGGATGATCGATGATGAACGTGAACGCCGTTTTGAGCGATACCGAGGCGCTCAGGGTTCCGCCGCACTCAATCGAGGCAGAACAGGCGGTACTGGGCGGTTTGATGGTTGACAACGACGCTTGGGACCAAGTGGCGGATCGCGTCGTGGATGCGGATCTCTACCGGCGCGATCATCGCTTGGTGTTTCGTGCCATGGAAGCCCTGGCCGAGGCGGGTCAACCAATGGATGTGGTGACCCTCTCCGAGTGGCTGAAGGCTCAAGGCTTGCTCGACGAGGCTGGCGGCCTTGCCTACTTGGGAGCGCTCGCAAGGGACACGCCCAGCTCCGCCAACATCCGCGCCTACGCCGACATAGTCCGGGAAAAATCGGTTCTACGGCATTTGATCAAAGCTGGAACAGAGGTCGCAAGCAGCGGTTACCGGCCTGAAGGGCGCAGCAGCACAGATCTGCTCGACGAAGCGGAGAGCCTGATCTTCGAGATCGGAGAAAAACTGCAGCGTCATCGTCAAGGCTTCATCAGCGTTAAGGAACTCCTGCCCGCGGTGGTGGATCGTATCGATACGCTCTATCTCCAGGAGGGAGATGTCACCGGGTTGGCAACCGGTTTCACCGATTTCGATCGCATGACAGCCGGTTTGCAGGTCGGCGATCTGGTGATCATCGCCGGCCGCCCCTCCATGGGCAAGACGACCTTCGCGCTGAACCTCGCTGAAGTCGCCGCCATGCGTGGGGATCAACCGGTGGCGCTGTTCAGCTTGGAGATGCCTGGAGAAGCGCTGGCCATGCGCATGCTCTCTTCACTCGGCCGAGTGGAGCTGCAGAGGATTCGCACCGGTCGCCTGGAGGACAGCGATTGGCCGCGCCTGACCAGCACCATGAATCTGCTCTCCCAAGCACGGCTTTTCATCGATGACACGCCGGCCCTGACACCCATAGAGATGCGCGCCCGCGCCCGCCGCCTCAAGCGCGAGCACGGCCTGGGCCTGGTCGTAGTCGACTATCTCCAGCTCATGCATGTGCCTGGATATAGAGAAAACCGCGCCACACAGATCGCCGAAATTTCCCGGGCGCTCAAGAGCATGGCCAAGGAGTTGGGGGTGCCGGTAGTTGCCTTGTCGCAGCTCAACCGCAGTCTGGAGCAGCGTCCCAATAAGCGCCCGGCAATGTCTGATCTGCGTGAATCCGGGGCGATCGAGCAAGATGCCGATGTCATCGTCTTTATCTATCGTGACGAGGTCTACCATCCGGACACGCCTGACAAGGGAACCGCGGAGATCATCATCGGCAAGCAGCGCAATGGCCCTATCGGAACGGTGCGGCTGACGTTCCTGGGCAAGTACACACGCTTTGAGAACTATATCGATGATGACTTTCGGGGCGAGGTCGGTGCGTGACTCGCCTGGCTCGGGCAACCGTTGATCTGAGCGCACTGCGTTACAATCTGGAGGTCGCGCGCCAGTTGGCGCCGAGCGCGCGTATCGTAGCGGTGGTCAAGGGCGACGGTTACGGCCACGGGCTGCTTCAAGTCGCCGCCGCTCTGAAGCAGGCGGATGCTTTTGCGGTCAGCTGCGTGGACGAAGCAAGCCGGCTGCGCGCAGCCGGTTTTCGGCACCGGATCCTTTTGCTGGCAGGCTATTTCGAGGCAGATGAGCTGCCGGTATTCGCCGAGTATAGCCTCGATCCTGTTATCCACGCCGAGTGGCAGTTGGCACCGTTGGAGCGCGCAACCTTGCAGCGGCCATTGGATATTTGGCTCAAGGTGGATACCGGTATGCATCGGCTTGGTTTCCCCGCCGAGCGGGTGCCTGAGATCTATCGGCGGCTGCGCTCCACGGCGTCCGTGGCGAGCATACGGTTTATGACCCATCTTGCGCGTGCCGATGACCGGCGCGACCCGATGACTGAGGTACAGCTCGATGCATTTGCAGCGGCCTGCCGGAGTCTGCCTGGAGAGCGCACCATCGCCAACTCGGCCGCCACCCTCGCCTGGCCGCAGGCCCACGCACAGTGGGTCCGCCCGGGCATCATGCTTTATGGTTGCTCTCCTTTCATCGACGGACTCGAGTGCCCATGGCTGCAACCCGTGCAGACCCTAGAGGCACGGCTGGTGGCAATCCATCAGCGCCGGCCGGGGGAGCGCATTGGCTATGGCGGGATCTATGCCTGTCCCGAGGCAATGCCGGTAGGCGTCGTCTCCATCGGTTACGGAGATGGTTATCCGCGTCATGCCCCCAGTGGAACCCCGCTGCTGCTCGCAGGGCGCGAAGTGATGCTAGTAGGCCGGGTGTCGATGGACATGCTCAGTATCGATCTGCGATCGGCTCCGAATGCGCGGGTGGGTGATGCTGTAGTGCTCTGGGGTGAGGGTCTACCTGTGGGACGCGTTGCCGAGTGTTGCGGCACTATCGCCTATGAGCTGCTCTGCAAGATCACGAGTCGAGTCCAATTTCGCTACGTCGACCGGGGCGGCATGGGGTAGGCTGATCCCCTCCATACCGGCGTCACCGA
>JAKDMK010000249.1 GCA_030452365.1 Nitrococcus sp. | reverse complement strand
ATCAGGGCATCCTTGGATTGAACGGACGAAAGGGTTCCGGTCGGTAGCATCCGGTCTTTCACTCCCAGACTCGTCAGCAGGGGGTTGTTCGCATCCACGCCAAAACTGACGAAAAACGCCAGTGGCAAACCCATATGTGCCTGCTTTGCCAGCCAAGATGGCCAGCGCGTGCCTTCCAGTGCATCGCCAGGTATCCAACTTATGACACCGGCATAACGATCTACTGCCGGGACAGGCGGCTCGGTCGTAAGAGGGTAGTATTCAGGCACCAGTCCAAGGTAGGCCAGGATGATTCCCAGAAGGCGTTGCGGATTAGCTTCATTCAAGCTCTCACCATTCGCCGGATCATAGAGCACAAGAACCTTGCGTGGCACCACTTCGATCTGCCCCACACCCAGTGCATCGAGATCGCCGGTGGTCACCCAGGGAATGAAACCCAACCCAATAATTTTCCTGGCGGTTTTGCGTGCCAGCCGGCGTTTATCGAGAGGCACATAATCGATGACAAGTACAGGCAGGGCGTAATCCTGCTGAACTTTCCGGAGCTGGCCCAGAAGCCAGTTGCGATCATCCTCCGACACCTTGACATAGCTGTCCTGAACCGGGTTATAGCCTTGGTAGAGTGACTCAGCCGCCATCATCCAAACCAGTTCATGCACCTGCGGCAGAATCTCAAAGCCTCGGTTGAAAATGAGCCGCGCCTTCGGCCAGCGAGCCTTGATGGCACGGATAACGGATACCAACCCGGCCTTCTGGCGTGCCTTCTGCTCCGGTGCTTTTGCCACCAGCGTCCAGGAGTCCAGCGTATCCAGAAAGAAACCACGGTAGCCTTTGGCCCAGAGAGGAGCGATCACCTTGTTCACAAAGAAAGCAGGCCAGCCCGGCGCGGCCTGGTCGATGACATGCGAGGCCCAGGCAGGGTTGTCACCAATCAGCCAGTCCTTCGGAATATCCTTGAAATAGGACCTGGAGGCGAGAACTTCACCCACGCTGACGTAGGCAAAGACGGCACTGTCAGCATGTTGGTGAGGCACGGGATCAAGTCCGGGATGACCGGGATCTACCACTACTACATCGAACGCACGCAGTTCGTCCCAAGGGGGATCATTACCGTAATAGAGGGCTACAGTGGGTTGTGAGGCAGCTGTTGCAAGGCAGCTCATGAGCAGTAACAGCGCCGCTAGTAGGCAGTGCAGCATTTGTCCTAGAAATTGTTTTGGCGTTACTTGAAGAGGCAGGCTAACCGCTACACGTCATGGTGTCTTTGACGAGATCGACAGAAAGGATATCAGTGTCTAAATGTTGGCGTCCATCAAGGACTCTACTTGTTGCCACAAAGTGTCTGCGACGGATCAGGCGCCGCCGAAACGGTACATCGGCTGGAGAAAGCCGCTGGGGGGAGCAAACCGGAAGCGGGTGGTGGTGGTGGTAGTACGCGAGATCGTCGCGGACTAGGTGCTCCCGACGCTGGAGGAAGTCCGAGCCGAGCTCGTGCGGCGAATGGGGGCGGATGCACACGGGGCGACGGTGTGCCATACGCTCGGCGATGGGTGCTCCAGCCTAAGCCAAATCAAACTTGACCGCACAACTTATACATCCACCCGCCGTGCTACGCACGGCGGGTGGATGTCTGTTGGACTAAGCCGCTCTAGGGTGTGTTGCCGCGGGTCGTTCAAACGTGCCGATGAAGGCAATTACACCTACCTTTAACATCTAAAGAGTCGTTGATTGATTCGTCGCACCGGCCAAGCCTGCCCCGGACCGCGATTCGGGGGCCGGTGTCCAGTGTTTCGTCATCCCGGCAGTGCTTTACCTGCGGACGATCGTCCCCACATGCTTGCCGGCGAGCGCGCCGGTGATGTTACCGCGCTCTAGCCCGTTCACGACCTGGATCTGCGTCATGTGCTTCGCCGAGCGCATCAGGTCGAGCACAATGCGTTCGATCGGCAAGGTCTTCAGGTTCATCCCGCTTAGCTCGTCGACCGTCACGCTCTTCAGCAACTTCGCACCGGAGCTCTGGCGCGGATCGGCGTCGTGGATGCCGTCGACGTCGGAGATGTACACGAGTTGCTTCGCTCCGTAAGCGTCGGCGATCAGGAAGGCGCCGGCGTCGGTGCGATGCTGTGGGATCTTGCCAACCGCCGGTGGATGGTCGAACAGCTCGTAGGGCGGAAAGCCATTGCAGACGGCGGCCGGGCTGGCCGCAAGGTGGACCGCAAGCTGGCGCCCCACGGTGGTGTGCGGCAGATAGGAGACGCCGTGCTCGGCCAGCAACGCGGCGATGATGTGGCCGTTCTGCTCTGCTTCGCTGGAGGCGAGTGCGGCGAGGACGCCGGTCGGCAACCCCATGTCGAGGCTGACGCCCATGACATGCCGGCCCCGAATTCCGGCACCGGTGGCGATGAGCAGGTTGCGCTCGGGCAGGGCCTGCTTGAGCTCGTCGATGACGGACAATATGGCGTCCCGCCCCTTGTCGAGGATGGCGCGGCCGCCGAGCTTGACGACGCGTAGCTGCGGCAGCATCCGGATCACCGGCCGGTTGGTGGCGGGCCTCACGAGATCACGGTTTAGAAGCGTCTGGCGCATCAACGCCGAGGGGACGTGCTGTGCGGTGGTATCGCTGGTCATTGTAGTATTCTCCCGGAATCTACGCTCAGGCTGCGGTGATGAGGGTGCCGACGTGCTCGCCGGCCAGCGCTTTGGTGAGTAGGCCCGGCTTCAGGCCGTTGATGACCTGCACCGATTTCACGTGACGAGCATTGCGCATCAGCTCAAGAACCGGCCCCTCGATCACCAGGTCGGGCAGGTCCATGGCGATGACCTCGTCGACCGTTGCCTTGGGGATGAGCTTGGCCTTCGAATCCTGCTTGGGGTTGGCAGTGAACAGGCCGTCCTCGTCCTTGACGTAGATCATCTGTTTGCAGCCGTAGACCTCGGCGACGAGGTAGCAGCCGGCGTCGGTGCGGTAGGGTGGGATAAGCCCCTCGCTCGGCACGTGCTGCCACATGTCGTAGGGCGGCATGCCGGGAAAGATCGCCGCGTTGCGCTCGGCAAGAAACAGAGGTAATGCGGCAAACTCGGAGACGTTGACCACCGGCACCCCGTACTTCGCCATCAGGTAGCCGAGGATGGCGGCATTCTCGCCGGCAACCGCGGTGCCGATATCGGTGAGCACACCGGTCGGCAGGCCAAGGTCCGCCGCCAGAGCGTAGAGGTGGCGTGCCCGCGTCCCGGCGCCGGTGCCGATAAGCAGTTTGTGCTTCTTGCGTGCGGTCTCAAGTTCCTCCACGACAGGGAAGACCGCCGCTTTGCCCCGGTCGATGAGGCTCTGTCCGCCGACCTTAACGACGCTTACATTCGGAAGCACCGCATAATCGGGAAAGCTTTCGGTCGCCTTGAGGACATCGACGTCGGTTAGAGAGGCTCCGCTTAGTATGGATTCGATGGCGCTTGACGCATTTCCCATACCTAACTCCAGGTTTTGATCTATAGGACTGTGGACCATAACGCTACTCTTTATGTTACGTAAACAAGAACGGTATCTGACGTCTACGTTATATTGATAGCACTATAACGCTACTCTATAATATCCAGAATATCTATATTCAGCGGCCGCAAACGCGCCGTGCGGGTGTTTGCGTGGGGTGTGGATCTTGATCCAGGCTGGAATCGTTACGAATCAGCCGCCGGGTGCGTCTTGCGGCCGTGAACGATTTGCAAAATTGCAGAGCTAGGAACAAACGGCGGTTTCACCGTCACCGAATGCGCGGCCTGTGCTCAATTTTGCCTTGGGCTGCTAGCTCGCCTTCCGCGCGGCGATTCTGCACTCACGTCAGCCAACCGAACCGATCTTCCACGGCGCCGGATTGGATTGCCGTCAAGGCTTCTCGCAAGCGCAGGGTATTCGGGCCGACGCGGCCGTCGGCGACCGTATACGTCGTGCCATTGTGAATGAAGGCGCCGACACCTGCCAACACGGCGGCAGTGCCGGACAGCGCCGCCTCGCCAACTCGAATCCAATCCTTAAGCTCGGCCACGGTAAAGTTCCGCTCGATCACCTCGTAACCCAGATGCCGAGCCAGAGTGATGACGCAATCCCGCGTCACTCCGTGCAGGAATGTCGAAGCGAGCGGTTTGGTCATGAGCCGGTCGTCGTCGAGCAGGAAGAAATTCGAGGCCCCGGTTTCCTGGACATCGCCATCCGGGCAGAACAGCACCTGGTCGGCGCCATGCGCGGCGCGGGCGTTTATTACGTGCCTCAAGGCCGAGGCATAGTTGCCGCCGGTTTTCGCCTGGCCGAACCCCGGGGTACTGCGCATCTCGTGATCCTCGATCAGGATCGTCAGCGCCCGACCGCCGCCGGCGAAATAGTCGCCAACCGGCGCCGCCAGCACATAGAGCAGCGCTTGCGCGGACGGTGTTCCGGCGGCACCGATGTTCGCCTCGGTGCCGATCAGGGTCGGGCGCAGATACAGTGCACCGGGCGGTGCCGGCACATTCTCCCGGTTCAATTCCACCACCCGGCGCACCATGGATTCCACT
>JAKDMK010000248.1 GCA_030452365.1 Nitrococcus sp. | reverse complement strand
GTGCCGCCACCGCCCGGCAGCAGTCCGAGCTGAACCTCGGGCAGGCCCAGCCGGGTTTGATCGCTATCCGTACATACCCGGGCCTGGCAAGCAAGCGCCAACTCCAAGCCGCCGCCGAGACATACCCCATCGATGACGGCGACTACGGGCACCGGAAAGCCCGAGATGCGCTGGAAGATCGCTTGCCCCTTAGCGGCGAGGGCGCTCGCCTCTTCGGCGCTCTGGCAGGCCTCGATCATATGAATATCGGCACCGGCGATAAACGAACCCGCCTTGGCGCTCATGAAGATGATGCCTTTGACCGAGTCATCGCCCTCCAGGCGATCGAGCAAACGGCTTGCCTGGCGCATCTCCTCGCGCCCGAGCGTATTGTGATTTCGTCCCGGACAATCGATGCCGATGCAGGCGATGCCATCGTCGCGTGTCACCAGGCTGAGCGCCTCCCCTGACGCATCTTCGTCGCGGGTCACAGTCTCCTGCCTCGACATCATGCCACCTCCAGCACCATCGCGGCCCCGAGGCCACCGGCCGCGCAGGCCGTGACCAGAGCGGTACCCCCGCCGCGCCGGCGCAGCTCGCGCAAGGTCTGCACGATCATTCTCCCGCCGGTGGCGGCAAACGGATGACCGTAAGCGATGGACCCACCAAGCACATTAAGCCGCTCCCAATCCACCTCGCAGATCGGCTCGGCGCGGCCGAGCTTCTCACGGGCGAATTGCGGGTCCGGCCAGTACTTCAGGTTGGCGAGCGTTTGTGCGGCAAAGGCCTCATGAATATCGATCAGAGTCAGATCCTGTAGTCTCAGGCCGGCCCGATCGAGCGCCACCGGGGTCACATAGCTCGGCCCCATCAGCGCATCATGGAAAGGATTCACCGCCGCGAACGCCCAGGAACGGATCCAGCCCAGCGGCTCACAGCCAAGCGCCCGGGCGCGGCTGTCTTTCATCAGCACCAGGGCGCTCGCGCCATCGGTTAAGGGCGTGGAGTTGCCGGCGGTGACCGTGCCGTGCTCGCGATCGAACGCCGGCTTGAGCTTGGCGAGCGCTTCAAGCGAAGAATCGCCGCGGATGTTGTTGTCCCGGTGAAAGGGCTCCTGGTTTGTGCCCACGAAGGCGTGCATCACCTCGCCGTCCAGATTTCCCGCCTCCCAGGCTTGATGGGCCAGATGATGCGAGCGCAGCGCGAACTTGTCCTGCTGCTCGCGGCTAATGCCGTGGCTCTTGGCCATCTGCTCGCCGATCTCACCCATGGTGAGCTCACTGGTAAAGTCTCGGACGGCCGGTTGGCGCGGCGCCAAATCCTTGAGACGCAATGTGCGCAACAGCGCCAAGCGCTGCTGCAGCGTCTTCGCCTTCGATGCCCTTAGCAGAAAGCTGGCGAGACGCTTTGAGACTTGGATCGGCAGCACCGAGGTCGTATCCGCCCCACCAGCTAGGCCGACCTCGATGTCGCCGACGAGTATCGCCTGCGCGATATCGGCCGCGGCCTGGAAGCTGGTGGCACAGGCGCGCGTTACGCTGTAGGCATCGGTCGTCGGATCCAAGCCGGCTCTTAGCACCACCTCGCGGGCAATGTTGGGTGCCTCGGGCAACGCCAGCACCTGACCGAAGACCACCCGCTCGATCAGCTTGGGATCGAACTCTATCCGGGCCAGCAACTCGTTCGTGACCAAGGTGCCAAGCTGAACGGAATTGAGATCCTGAAACGCGGTGAGCTGACGGGCAAACGGCGTGCGCAGCCCGGCGACCACGGCGACCCGCTGCGCACCGCCAGCGCGCATCTGGCCACGCCCGTCATTGCTGCTTTTCGTGCCAGAAGCCGGCGCGGCCGCCTCGGGCTGATGATCCGCCGTCACGCCGGTACCTCCATGGGGATTGCCCGCCGGATTGCATGGGCACGTAGGGCGGCTGATTGCGCATACGCCGTCCTTGCAGGCGCGATTGCCGCAGCCAAATGGTGCTCAGGAAAAAGCGTTCCGAAGCCCCGTCCGGGTAAGCAACCGCCCTACGATCAGCCTCACCACCAACCATAACCGAGCCGCCCTGCATACCCGACTCCGTACCAGGGATAGAACGGCGAGCCGTAGCAGAAGCCAGTGTAGCAAGTGTTATAGCGGACGGCCTGCGGCAGCTTCGGCCAAAGATAATAGTCTTTGCCTGCAAGCACGGGGTAACGATAAGAGTAGCTGCCAATCTTCCTCGACTCCGAGCCCACTATCGTACCGGCTACGGTCACCAAGCGGCCGGGTGAGTAGATTACCGGATCCAGGAAACCTTTGATCTTCGCCATGAAGCGGCCCGGACTGGCGGCCTCGACCTGCGGCATGCCCTCATCATCCAGGGGTCGGCCCATAATGAGCAACACGGTTTCCTGTTCCCGGTTCTCGACTTCGATGATCGTCCCGCCCCAGCGCGCCGTGAGCCCCCGGTAATCACTCGGGTTGGCGTGCACCTGCGCGAGCGGCGGATTGCTCACGGGCGGAGCGGGAATGGGCACCGGCGCTGTCGCGCAGCCGCTCAGTGCGACAATAATACTCGCCAAGAAACAGCATCTGTGCAATCGCATGATCCTGCACCTCAGTTAGACGGCTGCGCCGCTCGCATGCGAAAGCCCCCTTCCCGGTCCCGGATACATGCGCAGCAACCCTATGGCAGGCTCAGACCGCGTGCTTATGGTGTTTGCAGGAAGGTTTGAAATCCACCTGGAGCAGGTTGTGGTCCACGTACTGGGCGGAGAGCTCGGCGCGCACCCGCGGTAGCTCCATGGCCTCGAACTCCTGCATGGCGAGCGTACCGGTGGCGTCCTGGGTGAGGGTCTGATCAATGCGCAGGCCAATCTCCGCGCCAGGCCGCATCTCGCCCTCCAGCCGATGGTCGGTGATGAGCTTTTGGGTAACATTATAGCTCATGAGCGCTCCCTCCCGTTTCCCGAGCAAGGACTATGTACATAGTCCATGTTGGCCGATGGCGGGCTTTACAAGCCTAGCGTCGATGCAACCGCCGAGGGCCTTTACAGCGCAGGCTCGACCCGAAGCCGCAAGCGCGAATTCATTTCTCGGTCGGTGCTGGGGCAGCACAGTTCCAGCAGGCGGCGAATTGGCCTTCAATCCGCTCGCCGCAGCACACCCAGGCAGGCGGTGTGGCACCGCTGGTGCGATCTTTCCCCGCACGGGCAGACCGGCCGCCCCCGCCTCTT
The DNA here is from genome assembly GCA_030452365.1 of Nitrococcus sp. Classification (GTDB taxonomy): domain Bacteria; phylum Pseudomonadota; class Gammaproteobacteria; order Nitrococcales; family Nitrococcaceae; genus Nitrococcus. The sequence continues at coordinate 1,370 of JAKDMK010000248.1, read as the reverse complement.
GGCGACATCATATCAGCGTATTTCAGAGCCGCTACGCTCAGTTCGCCTCGTGCAGCAGCTCAATCGCGCTTTAGCTGGCCGTTGAGATATTGGGAGGTGGTCAATAGGAATAAACTGCGAAACAGCTTGTGGAGTGCTTCCTCCGTAGCAAGCGACTGGGCAAGCTCGCGCTCGGAGTCTCCTAGCCCCGCGGCCGGAGACTTCGGAAGATCCCACACCAGCCTAACAGAGCCTGACGCGGCCTCCTTGATCTGCAGGCGTGGATTACCATGCACCAAAAACGCGTCAATTCGGTAGTGCATCGAATTTCTCCAATAGCTCATTGACTCGGTTAAAGCGTAATAATATCTATTCGCATTTGTCAAGCGCCGGCATATTGCGCACAGCCTCCACCAGCGAAGCCAGCTTGGCGACAAAATGGATTAGGGGTATTCAGTCAATGGACAAACTCGAAGAAGTGCTCGCCCAGGCGGATCGCTTATTGCAACGGCTCGAGGCACTCGCGCCGGCGGCCCGCCCGGAGCTGTGCTGGGATGATGCCATTGCTTTTCGCTGGCGGCGCAGCCCCGGGGCCGGTTACCTGGAGCCGCTGCGACATCCGCATCGCATCCGGCTCGAAACTCTGCGCCACATTGAGCAGCAAATGGCGGAGATCGACCGCAATACCCGGCAGTTTCTCGCCGGGCTACCCGCCAATAATGTCCTGTTATGGGGATCGCGTGGCACCGGCAAATCCTCGCTTATCAAAGCACTGCTCAATGAGTACGCCGACCAGGGATTGCGGGCGATCCAGGTCGAAGCTCACGATTTGATCGATTTCCCGCAGATCGTGGAGCCGGTCCATGGCCGGGCCGAGAAGTTCATCCTGTTCTGTGATGATCTCTCCTTCGAAGCCGATGATCCCAGCTATAAGGCGCTCAAGGCGGCATTGGAGGGGTCGCTGGCGGCAACGCCCGATAACATGCTGATCTACTCCACATCGAACCGGCGCCATTTATTGCCAGAATACATGAGCGAAAACGAGGCGACGCGTAACTTCGACGGTGAGATTCATCATGGCGAGGCGGTAGAGGAGAAAATCTCGCTGTCCGAGCGCTTTGGCCTTTGGCTGGCGTTCTATCCCTTCAATCAGGATGATTATCTTGATATCTGTTTTAGCTGGCTGGCTGAGCTGGACATGCCCGTGACGAAGCCGGATGCGGTTCGCCACGCCGCGCTGCGCTTTGCGCTAGCTCGTGGCTCGCGCAGCGGCCGCGTCGCCTGGCAGTTTGCGCGTGACTGGGCGGGCCGGCAGGGTTTGCGTGACAAGGAAGTATAAGGGCTTGTTGACATTCACCCGCGACGCCGTGGGTGGATGTCAACAGGCCCAC
>JAKDMK010000247.1 GCA_030452365.1 Nitrococcus sp. | reverse complement strand
ACGTTCAGCCGTCGTGCCGGCTTCTCGGCGTCATCTTTTCGACGCATGGTGCGGCCCAATACCGCTTGGAAATCGGTGCTGGGCGGCACCGCCGGCTCATCTTCTAGCGCAGCGCGGACGCGGCGCTCGTCGTAGTCGACTGCCGAGATCACCTCCACCCCGCCATCCACATTGCGGCTCGAGAGAATGACCGCATCCGGGCCATGCGCCTCGCGCACCTTGCGGATCGCCTGGCGCATGTCAGCGGCGAATATACGCTTGATCTTCATCCTTGCACTCCCGGTGTATAGGGTCTCGCGACGGGTTCCAAGTCGCTTGTCAGTTTCAGCCGGCCTGACCGACCACCTGCTGTTGGCCTATAGAGCTGACGATTCGCACCTGCTTGTCATCAGGTATCTCGTTGTAGGAGAGCACGTGCAGACCCGAGACACTGTGTCGACTCAGCCGATACAGCCAGCCACGCAGCTGCGGGGAGGTCAGCAGCACGGCCGGCTGTCCTGCCATTTCCTGGCGTCGCACACTATCGATCAGTGAGCGCTGCACCCGCTCGGCCAATCCTGGCTCAAACCCCGCCGCACCTTCAGTGGCCCCCTGGATCGTATCTAGCAATAGTTGTTCCAGGTTCGGATCCAGGGTGATCACAGGCAGCTCCGCGACCATGCCCGCGATGTTCTGCACGATCATCGGCCCCAAGGCTTGCCGCACCACCTGCGTGAGCTGGGTTGGGTCCTGCGTGCGCGTGCCCTGCTCTGCCAACGTCTCGACGATAGAGCGCATATCGCGGATCGGGATGCGCTCCTCAAGCAAGTTTTGCAGCACCTTGACCACCACTGACAGCGGCAAGGTATTCGGTACCAGCTGCTCAACCAGCTTCGGCTGCGACTGCCCCAGCCGATCCAGCAATTTCTGGCTCTCATCATGACCGAGCAATTGGTGAGCATGGTTTTGCACAACTTGGCTGAGATGGGTAGCCACCACGGTGCTCGCGTCCACTACCGTGTAGCCCAAGGTCTGCGCATGGTCACGCTGGCCGGGATCGATCCATACCGCCTCCAGCCCGAACGCTGGATCTCGGGTAGCGGCACCCTGCAATCGGCCCTGTACCGTGCCAGGGTCGATGGCCAACTCGCGCCCGGGGTGAACCTCCGCCTCCGCGACGGCCACCCCGAGTAGGCTGACCCGATACGCGCTAGGAGCAAGGTCGAGATTGTCCCGGATATGCACCGGCTGGATGAGGAAGCCCATGTCCTGGGAGAGCTTTTTGCGCACGCCCTTGATGCGGGTAAGCAACTGCCCGCCTTGATTGCGATCCACCAACGAAATCAGCCCGTAGCCGACCTCCAAGCCGATGACATCGACCGGCGGCACATCCTCCCAGGTGAGCTCCTTGTGCTCCGGGGCGACCGACCCAGGCGGCGGCTCGTTGGCGCGCTCGCTATCACGATGCCGTTCGCGCTCGCGGCCGCGCTGCTGCCACCAAGCCGCCGCGAAACACAGCGCCGCGAGCAGCAAAAAGGTCAGATTGGGCATGCCCGGTACCAGACCCAGCAGGCCAATGATGCCCGCGCTGACCAGCAACGCCCGGGGGTTGGCGAACATCTGCGCCATCATCGTGCTGCCCATATCCTGGGCAGAGGACATGCGGGTAACCAGAATGGCCGTTGCGGTGGAGAGGATCAGCGATGGAATCTGCGCCACCAGACCGTCACCGATCGTGAGCAGCGCGTAATTGCGCGCGGCGTTCGCGAAGCTCATATCGTGCTGAGTTATGCCGATGATCAGCCCGCCGATGATATTGATGAACAGGATCAGAATGCCGGCGATTGCATCGCCGCGCACAAACTTGCTGGCGCCGTCCATCGAGCCATAGAAATCCGCCTCCTGTGCCACCTCCTGGCGCCGGCTGCGGGCTTGATCCTGGTCGATCAGACCGGCGTTGAGATCGGCATCGATGGCCATCTGCTTGCCGGGCAGGGCATCCAGGGTAAAGCGTGCGCTCACCTCGGAGACCCGTCCCGCGCCCTTGGTGACCACGATGAAGTTGATGATGACCAAGATTGCGAAGACTACGAGGCCCACCGCGTAGTTGCCGCCGATGACGAACGCGCCGAAGGCCTCGATGACGTGGCCGGCTGCCGCCGTGCCGGTATGACCATGGAGCAGCACCACCCGGGTGGAGGCGATGTTGAGGGCGAGTCGCAGCAACGTGGCGATCAGCAGGATCGTCGGAAATACGGCGAAATCGAGCGGCCGCAGCGCATACACGGCGGCCAGCAATATCACCAAGCTCAGCACGATATTGAATGTGAACAGCAAATCCAGCACCATCGGCGGGAGCGGAACGACCATCATCGCCAGCAACGCCACTATCAGCAGCGGGGCCCCCAAGCCCTGCACGCCGATCTGCCTCCACCGCCTCACAAGTACCGCAGCCATGCTCGTCATCGCCTCCTACGCGCATGCACGTAGTTCAGAAACTCTTCTGGGACAGCCGGTTCGGGCCGCGCCGCGCGGTGGTGGCCGCGGAGCTGGTAGATATAGGCCAGCACCTGGGCCACCGCGAGGTAGAGTCCCGCCGGAATCTCCCGATCCAGCTCCGTGGTGTAATGCAAGGCACGCGCCAGCTGTGGCGCCTCGAACAGTGGCACATCGTTGTCCTGGGCAAGTTCGCGGATGCGCTGCGCGATGAGATCCGTTCCCTTCGCCATAAGCTTCGGCGCACGCATGTGCAGCGGGTCGTAGCGCAAGGCCACCGCGAAATGGGTCGGGTTGGTAACCACGACATCGGCCTTGGCCACCTGCTCCAGCATCCGCCCTTGGGCCGCCTGTTGCTGGAGCGCCCGGATGCGGCTTTTCACCTCGGGCTTGCCTTCGGTTTGCTTGAGCTCATCCTCGATCTCTTGCTTGGTCATGCGCAGCTTGCGGGTGTGATCCCAGAGCTGAAACGGCACATCCGCCAGCGCGATGAGACCCAGTGCCGCGGCGAGCAGGAAGAAGGTGTTGATTAAGAGCCGCGCTGAATCGTGCAACGCACTGCGCAACGGCTCAGTGGCTAGCGCCTGGAAGTCACCCAGCGTCTGCCAGAGCATATAGCTACCCAGTGCGCCCACCAGCACCACCTTGGCGAGACCCTTGCCGAGCTCGATGAGGCCGTGCACGCCGAAGATACGCTGGAGGCCCTTTAGGGGGTTGAGCCTGGCGAGTTTGGGCGCCAATGCCTTGGTGCTGAAGGTCCAACCCCCTAGCACCACCGGCGCTACGAGGGCGACAGTCAGCATCACCAACGCCAAAGGACCCACTGCCCAGAGGCCTTTGCCGATCAGCTCGCGCAAGAAGCGAATGGGCGCCTGTGGATCAAAAATCGTGCTCCGCTGCACATGCAGTCCCCGGCGCAAGACATCGAGCAGGCTATCGGCCATGTGGCTGCCGAAGATCAGCAGGCACGCCGCCGCGGCTAGCATCGCGAGCAAGGTGGTGAGCTCGCGCGAGCGCGGAACCTGCCCCTGCTGCTTCGCCTCTTGCCGGCGTTTGGCGGTCGGCGCTTCGGTCCGCTCCCCTCCGCCGGATTTCTCCTCCGCCATACGCGCCCCCATACACGAGTCTTGGTTCGTGCGATGCAACAACCATACCGAATGGCTGTTCCGCGGGGAGCGTGTGACGGGTGAAGGGTGACGGGTGACGGGTTAGGGGTGAGGAGTGAGGAGTGACGACAGAAGGCGAAAGGCGTCACTTGTCACCTGTCACCTGTCACCTGTCACCTGTCACCTGTCACCTGTCACGCTCAAGATTTGGCCCAAGCTCTCGAACGCTAGGCGCCAGAGACCCGCCATGTGCTCCGGCAGTGTCGGCAGCAGGATGAGGAGCACGACCACGAAGCCGGCTAGCAAGGTAATGGGCAGTCCGACCGAGAAGACGTTCATCTGCGGCGCGGCACGAGTCATCACGCCAATAATCAGGTTCACGATCAGCAATACGGCAATGGCAGGCAGCGCCAGCAAAACGGCGCCTGCGAACATCTGCCCTGCCCAGGCGACCAGCGCGTAGAAGCCTTGGCCGCCGAGCCCAGTCACTGCGATCGGCAGCGTACGAAAGCTCGCCGCCAGCAACTGGATCAGCATCAAGTGTCCACCCATGGCAAGAAACAGCAGCATGACCACAATGAGCAGAAATTGACTGATCACCGGGCTCGCGACACCCGTCTGCGGGCTGATCATGGTGGCAAACCCAAGACCCATGGTGATCGAGAGCGTTTCCCCGGCAATCGCCACCGCCTGAAAGGCCATCGCCACGAGCAGCCCGATCGCCGCACCGATCAATACCTGCTGCGCGGCAACCAGCAACACCGCCGCCGACAGCGCATCAAGCCGCGGCACGCTGCCCACGGCCGGCAGCACCGCCACCGTAAGCCCTACGCTCAACAGCACCCGCACCCGAACGGGTATGAGGATGTTGGAGAACATCGGCGCGGTCAGCATCAGGGCACCGACACGGATAAATGGCCAAAGAAACTGGCCAATCCAGGCAGTGAGCTCGGCCGAGGTGATCGCCATAGCGGGGCACGCGCGT
>JAKDMK010000246.1 GCA_030452365.1 Nitrococcus sp. | reverse complement strand
TCGCGTAGGAGATTACCCGTATTGGTTTGCGGCCTGGCTCTAGCCCGCCCATCCCACAACACCACCACCTCCGTAGGAGCGGGCTCTGTCCGCGAACGACAATCCCAAACATCCCGCAACGCCGTAGGAGTGGGCTCTGCCCGCGAATCTCTCGAGCCTTGTTCTTCGCGACTAAAAGCCGCTCCTACACCTACAATCGCGCTATGGATGATCGACACTATAGATTCCACGGCGAGAACCTACGCAAGGGGCGCTATTCGCAACCCGGCGCAATGTACCTGGTCACCACCGTTACCCGGGGCCGACGCCCGGTCTTTGCGGACCATATCGCCGCCCGCGCTTGCGCGCGGTTGCTGCATAGCCTGCCTGGCGCCGCCGTGGCGGAAAATCTGGCTTGGGTCATAATGCCCGACCACGTTCACTATTTGCTGTGCTTGCGAACCGCCGATCTAGCTGCAGTGATGCGGCGCTTCAAATCGCAATCCGCCAAATCCGTCAATGCGCTAACCTATCGCACCGGCCCGCTGTGGCAAAAGGGCTATCACGACCATGCCCTGCGTGCCGAAGAAGACATCAAACAGGTTGCCCGCTACATAATCGCCAACCCCCTCCGCGCCCGCTTATGCAATCGCGTAGGAGATTACCCGTATTGGTTTGCGGCCTGGCTCTAGCCCGCCCATCCCGCAACGCCAGCGCCCCCGTAGAAGCGGGCTCTGCCCGCGAATCCCGTGCCTGCGTTTTTCGCGGCTAGAAGCCGCTCCTACACCCGAAAATCGACGTGCGGGGCTACACGGCTACAGCAACGCGCGCCTTCGGGTGACCGGTCCATTGTTTCAAGGTCGTTTTGGCTCGACGGCCATGGACGAAGCCCATCTGATAGCAGCTTTTCGGAATGTGGCCATGAACCCCGTCAAACCCAAGTGGGGCCGGCGGCCGCTCGACTGACTCTGGTCGAGCACCCCGCCCCATCTGGCGGGTCGCGACGACGCACGGGTCAACGTCCAAGCGCCGCTTGCGCGGGTCGACGCTGTGCCGCAGTTCTTATCCCGCGAGGCGGACCCGGGATTGGAGCAGAGACTGGCCATGGACCAGAGCATCGCCCGGCCGTTGCTGGATGATGCGCGCCTTTCTGCCTTGGAAAAGCAACTGCAACGACGCCTACGGCCGGCGCTGCGGGCGCGTCCGAGAAAAGCACGAGTGGATAGCCGGAAAGAAAATTAGTGTTAATGGCACGGCGTCACCGTAATACCGTAATACCTTGCGCGAACAGCCGGTACCGCGATTAACCTCCGCGCCAATTAATCTTCCTCATGAGTTCGTCCAGTTTTGCCGCGACTTCATGCGGAGATTTGTACACCCCCCCAAATCCTTCCTCAAAGACACTATAATTGAAAGACTGCTTCTTCCGATAATCTATACAGGCGCAATGAACCTGGAGGATGTTCTCCGTCCAAGTGCCACTGACCAGCGAGATGAAAGCTTGCGTCCATAATCTCATCTGTGATGTCGAATAGAAGTATTAGGCCAAATAGAGCTAGCATGCGTAAATAGCCCTTATGCAACTCGATGTCAGAGGAGTTTTTGGAATCTGGTGTTTCAGATGCAGACCTGTACCAATCCAATTCAAGGTCAATCCAGTGTAGGAGAAGAAATAGAGCAAACATATCCGCGTCGTTCTCTCTCCCCGATACTCGCGCAAACCGCTCCCAAAAATTGTTAGCTGCCACTGGAGGCGCATCCAAATGTCCGAGTGCTGCATGGCCAATCTCATGCGCAACAACAAAGAACGTCATCAGAAATCGCATCACCGATATAGCCATGTGGCGCACTCGCAACTCCGCGCCCATGTTGACTATATCCGCACGACGAATGACTAGCGGGTTGATGCGCGGCCATTGATAGTCCCGCTGAATACATGCCCGAACATGCGTCTCGACTAGATTTGGAATGTCACCCATCGGCAGAGCACCCGTCCCGATACGACGGTCTGCATAGATGAAATCGTACAGAGTGATGATCTGAGCAACATCGTCGATCAAATGCAGAAAGCCTGTATGAACTAAAACCATGGGCCGGCGCCAGCGCCACATTCCGCGACGAGTAAGATAAGTGGATAGTTGCGTGTCTCGAATGGTCTCAACTCCGATCTTCGGTATGATTGTCAGATCGAGCTTCGCGCTGCTCGGTAATCTACGAGCAAACCCGTCACCAGCGGCTCGATGAATGTGGCTGACAATATCACGCACAAACTCTTCAGGCGCTTCTTCCCAAGCACGCTGAGCAAGTTCAACGCGATCGAGATCTCTCATTGAGGACACGTTCCTCGACGCAGTTCGCTCTGAGCGACTGTCTCGCCAAAAATTGCCCCAGCAATTCCTCCGAATGTGACCTCTGCCATGTGCAATATAACGGTCGCTCCTTCTATCCACTCTTGTGAATGCGCGACGAAAGCGCTGGCGAGTAATAGCGTCGGGAAAGCAATCGCAACTAGCCCACGAAGTACGCTGAAAACAAACTGCTTACCGTCCTGAGTTCTGATAAAACCCTTCTTGGACTCGGCTCGAACATAGAACAACATTCGTCATTTCTCCTGCACACGACTTGGCTAGTAGATCCGCGAGAGCGACTCCATCACGTGGCAAAGCTCTAGGATCTAGGACCGCCTCCACAGCATTGAGATCCTGCCGCATTGGTCTCCTAGCTCAATATATGACGATGTCCGAGGCCTGCTCAGGCGAGCGGCCCGCACCATTACGCATTAGCATTACGGCGACACCTTACTATTTCCACGATTTAACGATGCCGCTCACCATCCGCTAATGGCACATCTGCCCGGAATCACTATTGCAGGTGCTGCTCATCATGTCACGCAACGGGGCAATCGCCGGCAGCGCGTATTCCTTGAAGAAGATGACTACGCGCTGTATCGCGATCTGCTTGCCGAGCACTGGGTAACGCTGACGCCTTACCATTTACAGCAAATTTCATCTGCCGGATGTTCCTTTATTCGAAAGAATCTGTGGGAAGTAGTCCGCCGCTTTCGGCTTACACGGGTGTGGAAGAGCCGAAGAAACCAAAAACCAATATCATCAGCTGATAGCGAGGGTTCTTCGTTCACCCCTTCCATCAGCTCAATGTCCTTACGCAGCAGGTCGTTGACGATCTCATTGACCTCGACGTTTTTGCTCTTGGCCCTATTGGCGAGGTAGTCGCGCACATCGTCATCGAGATAGATCGGCAGGTTCAGTTTGGCATCAGGCCGATAGAACTTGCCGCGTTTCGGCCTAAATGGCCTGCACGCGCTCGTATTGCCGGTCAAGCCGATCAAGCGCCGAGCGCAGCTCGGCAAGCTTGGCGCGTTCTTTTTGCACTACCGGTTGCGGCGCCTTGGTGAGAAAGTTCTCATTGGCCAGTTTGCGTTCGCTCCGTTCGAGATCCCGTCCCAGGCGCTGGCGCTCCTTGTCCAAGCGCGTCAGTTCGGCTGCCTTGTCGACCAGACCCGCCATCGGCACCAGCACCTCCAGTTCGCCGACCAGCGCGATGGCGGATTCCGGTGCGACGTCCTCCGGGGTCAGATAGGTGATGGATTCCAGGCGTGTCAGCACATCTAGAAAGGCGCGGTTATGGGTCAGCCTGTCCCGATCGGCGGCGCTCGCATGACGCAGCAGCAGCGGTATGGTCCGGCCCGGGGGCATGTCCATCTCGCCACGAATACGGCGTACAGCCATTACAAAGGATTGCAGCCAGGCAAGCTCGAACTCGGCAGATTCGTCTATGCGCTCGATCACGGGCTCGGGATAGGGCTCTAGCATAATCGACTTGCCGGCTCGGCCGGCCAACGGTGCGACCCGTTGCCAGATTTCCTCGGTAATGAAAGGCATGAACGGGTGCGCCAAGCGCAACACGGCTTCCAGTACTCGCACCAGGGTACGCCGGGTCCCCCGTATCTGGGCCGGATCAGCCGAATGCTGGAGAGTGGCTTTGGACAGTTCCAGGTACCAATCGCAATACTCGTCCCAAACGAATGCATAGAGTGCCTGCGCGGCAAGATCCATCCGATAGCCGCGGATGCCGTCGATAACCCCCTGCTCCGCCCTTTGCAGCCGCGAGATGATCCAGCGCTCGGGCAGTGCGAGCTCGATTGCGCCCCCTTCGAGCCCGGTATCAAAGTCTTGCGTATTCATGAGCACATAGCGGGCGGCGTTCCAGAGCTTATTGCAGAAGTTCCGGTAGCCATCCACACGGCCCCGGTCGAAGACGATGTCACGGCCGGTCGTTGCGAGCGAGGCGAAAGTAAAGCGCAGCGCATCGCTGCCGTGCGCGGCAATACCGGTGGGATAGTGCGCGCGCGTGGCGCGCGCTATCGCGGGTGCGCGCTGAGGCTGCATCAGACCGCTGGTGCGCTTAGCAACCAGCGCGTCGAGCTCGATGCCGTCAATGATGTCCAGCGGATCCAGGACGTTGCCTTTGGACTTGGACATCTTCTGACCATCGGCATCGCGCACCAGCCCGTGGATATACACCTCGCGGAATGGCACATCGCCCATGAAGCGCAGGCCCAGCATGATCATGC
>JAKDMK010000245.1 GCA_030452365.1 Nitrococcus sp. | reverse complement strand
CGCTGCGCGTGGCGATGTGAACGAGGAAGGCCCCACCCTGGCCTTTCAGGGTCACACCCACGACGCCGCCAGCATCGTTAGCGGCGCGCAGCTGCTCGATGGTCATGCGATGCATGCTTAGCTCCTTATTGAGATGCATTGATTATGTCATAAGATGTGCATCTTTTTAAGGAAGCGTGCAATATGATGTAGGATGGCCTGGCGGAGCGCCTGGTAGTCGAGCCACTCCTGCTCGCTCATGCCGGATGCCGCAGCCGCGTCAAAGAGCGAGGCATAAGCTATGCCCTCGAAGAGATACGCCTCGAAGCCTCTAGCGAACTGCTCGTGCTGCTCCCGGCCTACTTGGTCTCAGGACTCGACGCCGAACCAGGTAAGGAGGATTTGCAGGTCTGCTGCAGGGCCGGCGGTACTTCGGGTTGGCGGGCGAGATCGGCCGTGACTTCGAGGAAGAAATGCCCGGATTCGTGCCGGAAGTTTGATAGGTCGGCGCGCTCCAGCAACGTGATGATGCTGGGCGCCTGCGCGACGTCTTGCGCGAAGCGGATGGATGCGCGGCGTGGCCGTTCGAGCCGTGTTCCCGGCCCCTACGCCGGGGAGGCGGAGTCTACGCCGTCAGCAGTGCCTTGGCCCGCTGGGCGATCTCCCTCTTCTTCTGCCGCAGCGATTCGATCTCGGATTCGGTGAGCATCCAGGGTGCGAATAAGGTAGCGGGCTTCCGATTCGGTGAGGGCCTCGAAGCCGAAGGCAAACCTTTCGTGCTAACAGGTTTCAAGCTCGCCATGTTTGTCTCGGAGTTTGTCGAGGGTGTCACCCCGTCCGCCTCCTGCGCGTGGACACTCCCCAGTAGCGGTTTTCTGCCATCAAACAGACGCTCCACGGCCGCGAGTTGGTCCTCGCCAACAAAGGCGCTTACCAGTCGGATAGCGGCATCGGCATCCCCGGTTTTAGCGGCCCAGTAGTCGGGATGCTCTCGCAGCGCGCGGCAATGGAAGCGATTGCTGTCAAAATCCGGAGCGGCTTAGATAATAAGCGTAAATAGTAAGGCGTCACCGTAATTAATAACAGGCTATCTGCCGAGCCGCCGACTGGCGGCGCAATGCGGCCGGCCAGTGTACTTGTCGCCCTATGGTCGTATCCGCCTACCCCGCCTTGTTGAGCCCCGCCAGCACTTCGCGGAAACTGTTCAGCCCGCCTTCAAGGTTTTCAATGATCTCCTCGGCCAGATCGTCGGGTTCGGGCAAGTTGTCGAGATCAGTGAGGCTCTTATCCCGAAGCCAGAAGACATCGAGGCTGGTCTTGTCGCGGGCGATCAGTTCGTCATAGAAAAAGCTGCGCCAGCGTCCTTCGGGATTCGACTTCGCATCCCATGTGAGGGTGCGAACATTGCGGTTGCCCGGTTTGTAGCAGGCAACGAAATCCGCCAGATCCTCGAAGCGCATTGGCTTCTTTTTGAGGGTGTGGTGGATATTGGTGCGGTAGTCGTAATACCAGACCTGCTTGGTCCACGGGTTGGGGCTGGCCTCGCGGTTGTCGAAGAAGATGACGTTCGCCTTGACGCCATGGGCGTAAAAGATGCCGGTGGGTAGGCGCAGGATGGTATGCAGGTCGGTGTTGTCCAAAAGTTTGCGCCGGATCGTCTCCCCGGCCCCGCCCTCGAACAGCACGTTGTCCGGCACAACCACGGCGGCACGGCCGGTGGTTTTGAGCATGGTGCGGATATGCTGCACGAAATTGAGCTGCTTGTTGGCGGTGGTGGCCCAGAAATCCTGCCGATTATAGGTGAGCTCGTCGGTTTCCTGCCCGCCTTCGTCGTTGGTGAAGCTCATCGAGCTTTTCTTGCCGAAAGGCGGATTGGCGAGCACGTAGTCGTAAGTCTGGCCGCTCGCCGCCACCAACGCATCGTTCGGTGACACCGCCCCCTCGCCGTCGATCTCGCCGATGTTGTGCAGGAACATGTTCATCAAGGACAGCCGGCGCGTATTGGCAACAATCTCGTTGCCATGAAATGTATCGTGCTTCAAAAAGGCTTTCTGCGCCTTGTCGAGTTGGTAATGGTCTGGATTGGTGATGAAGTCATAGGCGGCCAGGAAGAAACCGCCGGTGCCGCAGGCCGGATCGGCGATGGTCTTGCCGGGCTCGGGACGCACGCATTCGACCATCGCCCGGATCAGCGCGCGCGGCGTGAAATACTGCCCCGCGCCGGACTTGGTGTCCTCGGCATTGCGCTCCAGCAGACCTTCGTAAATGTCCCCCTTGATGTCCGCGCCCATCATCGCCCAGGCCGTGCTGTCCACCATGTCGATCAGGCGGTAAAGCTTGGCTGGGTCTTGAACCTTGTTCTGCGCCTTGGTGAATATCTGCCCCAGCATCCCCTTGCGGCTGCCGAGCGCGCGCAGAAGCTTGATGTAATGGGCTTCAAGGGCCGCCCCACGCTTGGTTTTCAAACTTTGCCAGGTATATTCGGGCGGAATGTCGATATCCCGGCTATAAGGCGGCTTAGCGTACTCATCCGCCATCTTCAAAAAGATCAGATAGGTAAGCTGCTCCAGGTAATCGCCATATCCCACCCCGTCATCGCGCAGGGTGGTGCAAAAGCTCCAGACCTTGGAGACGATGGGTGCGGTATTCATAACTCGTGTTCGTTGTCGTTTTCCAGCGTGGTTTGCACAGTTTTTCCGTTAGACGTCCAAGCTCTTTCCAAGCAAGTGTTTCAGGTTGGCAACTACCGCCTTCGCGTCTTTAGCCGCCAGCACGCCGGCCTTGCGGAGAATCAGCCGGTTGTCGAGCGTGAACAGCTTCATGCGCACCACCGAAGGCGCTTTCAGCCCGGCAGCCGATCCGTCCTGAATGGGAACATCAAGCGGCCAACCGGCATGACCACGGGTGGTGATCATGGCGAGTACCGCGTGGCCAGCGTTGAATTGGGTCGTATCGGACAACACCAGTGCCGGGCGGCGCTTGCTGGCTTTCCTGTCCGTGAAGGGAAACGGGACAACCACGACATCGCCCGCTTCAAAGATCACGATACGCGGCCTCGTCCTCTGTCGACATCCATTCCGAGGCAAGCGTGTCCTCCAGCGCGCGGGCGTACTCCAGGTCCAGCGGGCCGGCCTTGCGCAAGTGCACGCCGTGTCCGGGCACAATCTCGAAGGCCACCGCGTCGCCGGCCTTCAGCCCCAGCGCCTTGCGCACGGCGGCCGGAATCGTAGCCTGATGCTTACTGGTCATTTTGCTCGTCAGTGACGCTTCGCTCATGGCCGCTTCTTGGTAATAATGTAATACCGTAATACTAGCCTCGTCACAGGCGGGCATCAAGCGTTGGACGATTGGACCTCGTTGCATGGTTTGCTTGTCCCTTTGCTACGCGTGCGGCGAAACTTGGCTTGCGACGCTTTTTCGGGTCTGATGCGTTCGAGCAGCACTGAGGCGGGTTCGTCTTTTGGGTCCTGCGGTACGAGTTGACCGGAAAAAGCTTCCTTGAGGATGGATTGGCGGAGGGATTCGGAGCGCAGGAGGTTTTGGTCAATTTCAGCTAGAACGTGATCGATACGGGTTAAGTATTCATTCAACTGAGCACTGATGACCGCTTGCTCGGCGGTAGAACAGATCGGCACTGGCATCGCCTTGATATCTGTGCCGGAAACCCCCGACTGACCAGCAGTCGTCCGTATGCGACGCTCCATGAACTTCCTCGATTGACCGCAGTTAACCGCCTTTTCTATATAACTGGGCAAGACAGATGCTCCGGAGAGCCGAGTGCGAATTAGCTTATCAGGATATAGATGTGTTCCATCGGACCGATACTCAGCAGCAATGCCGACATATGCGCGAGAGCCATTGCACCGAGCAAAGACGATATCACCGTATTGAAGGTAGTATTGATCGAAAACTCCGTTTTCGTTGTCGATGTATCGCACATCTGTCAAATCAAACTGCATTGGACGAACTGCACTAATTCTAAAGATCTTAGTTCCCGCATCCCCATCTGGTTTCTTTGAGACCCCATTGCGAACAAGCGAACATAATTCGCCGTAGCGCAACCAAAGCCATCCTCTCGGCAAAGCCGGTAGGCCGCTATCCGCACATGGCGAGACCTTGCTCGAACCTTCGCCATTGATCCTGGCGAGAACCTGCTCAGCCGTTTCCAGCTTGTCTTTGTTTTCTTCCCGCCATTGCGCCGTGAGCTTACCTTCGAAGGGGTGCCTGAGAACGGCCTGGCGATAGACCTTGAGCTGCTCCCGCGCCGCTTTCAGGCTTTCGATGCCCTTGTCCAGTTCGGAGAATAACTCCTTGAGTTTTGCGACGATGCGGAGTTGTTCGGCGGGTGGCGCGAGCGGAACAAGGAACGATCGGAGCAACGAGACTTCGATGCTGTGGACGGTTGTGCCGTCTTTTGTGCATTCATCAAGAATTGTGCGGGCGTTGGCGCGCAAGCACCATGCAAGATATTCGAGGTCACCCGCCGGATCTGGAATGATTGCCTTTAAATCCTGATTGACGGTCACGGTTCCCTTTGTGGTCGCGACCGGAAACGAATGCGCAAGAATTCCTGATCTGGTAACGAACAGCAAACGGAGTG
>JAKDMK010000244.1 GCA_030452365.1 Nitrococcus sp. | reverse complement strand
GTGTCATCCACTAGGAGGATCGCCGGCTTGTTGTCACGGCAATTTACGCGCGTGCTCATGCTGCTGGTTTCGCGGTATTGAGAAAATCGCGGATCTCTTTGACCTTGAAGCCCATGGCGAGGCCGCGCAGTTCGGCGGCGAAGGGAGCATAACGGGCATTACTTTGCTCCAGTTGAGTCGCGCGTTTGAGGATATTCTTGACCTCCCCGCGCCGAGCTAAGTCGACGAACACCGCCAACTCGTGCTCTGGTGGGTAAGCCAAGCTCTGCGCCTGTGCGTCGACGCTGGTCACCAAAGCCGATGGCGCCCCGGCCTGCGCCGCGTAGATAAATTTGAGGTGCAGATGCAAACGCAGCAATTCCAGCAAGGCCTCTTGGCGGAACGGTTTGGGCAGGAAGTCGTTGGCACCGGCCGCTAAGCACTGGCTGTGGTGATGCGCATAGGCGCTAGCGGAGATCGGAATAATGATGATCTCTTTGAGCGCGTCGGTCTGGCGGATTCGCCGCGTCGCCTCTAACCCGTCCATGACAGGCATACGTAAATCCATCAGGATCAAGTGCGGCTTGAATGCGCCGGCAACCTCGATCGCCGCTAGTCCGTGCTGCGCCTCGCTGACTTCGAAGCCCAAGGGCTTCAGCATGTCCGTCAGCACCACGCGGTTAACCTCCACGTCGTCCACCACCAGCACCCGGCGGCGTGGACCGTGATAGCCCACGACGTCGGGCTGCGACCCCGGGCGCACCAAGGCCACGACAGATTCAGGCAGCGGGATGGCGAACCAGAACCGGCTCCCTCGCCCAAGCTCGCTCTCGACGTGTAAGCTCCCGCCCAAGACTTCCACCATCGCGTGGCTGATCGCGAGCCCCAGCCCAGTGCCTTCCCTGCCTTGCTTGTGTTCGCCGACTTGCTGGAAGGGCTGGAACAGCAACTTCAGGTCGTCTGGTTTCATTCCGCAACCGGTATCGGACACCGCAAATAACACCTGATCATCCTTGCGGTCTACCGTCAACTGCACGTCGCCTACCTGTGTGAACTTGATGGCATTGCCAATCAAGTTGGACAGGACTTGCCGCAGCTTGTGCTCATCGGTGCTCGCCACAACGGGTAGCTCGGGATCCAACACGCTGGCAAACGAGAGCCGCTTCTGCGCCGCCTTGATTTCAGATTCGCGCACGACGGCTTGTAACAACCCTCGCAGCTCGAAATCAGCGACGACCAGCTCGAGCTTGCGCGACTCCACCCTGGCGAGATCGAGGATATCGTTGATCAACACCAGCAAGTGCTCGCCCGAGCGTTGCATCACCTGCACATGATTGCGGTGAGTTTCAGCCAGGGTCGGATCACGGCTCAACAATTGCGCATAGCCCAGAATGCCATTCAGCGGCGTGCGCAGCTCGTGACTCATGTTGGCGAGAAACTCACTCTTGGCGCGGTTCGCCGCCTCCGCCGCCTCCTTGGCGCGAGTGGCATTGAGCCCATTGGCGATGATCTCGACCCAGGGACGCCATCTGCTGAGAGCTTTAGGGACAGTCTGACCTTCTTGTTTTGATTCGGCGTCTATATAGCCGGCCATGCTAAGAACCGGTGCGACGAACCAGCGTCGAAGCAGATGCTGGGCGAAAAGGAACGCCAGCAGCAGGCCTATCAGAGTGATCGCGTACGGTGCGAGCCTTGGTAATACCAGCGCCCTGACCTCGGCGTCGGGCACGATGTAGAGTATGGTCCAAGGCACGCCTTCGATGGCCAGCGCCAGCACTTGATACCCGTTGATCTCGCGAAAATTATCCGAAACCGCAGTCAGCCGTTCTGCGTTCACCCCGTTTAGCTCTTTTGGTATCAGCGTCGCGAGTGCCGGCGCCTTATCTCCCGTCGCGGCCTTGCCTTTCGTGTCGCCCAGCACTTGATACCCGCTGTTGTTTACGATCCACACGTGACCCGCCGGCCAATGAAATCCCTGCAAAAACTCGGCCCACAGCTTCATTTCCTGAACGTGATCGTCGGCCGCCTTGACGATGGCGTTGAGCGCGTCCCGCTGCTGGACCAAGGACTGTCTAAGATTGCTTAGCTCATGTTCCTTTAAGCTCAGGAACTGATAGATGCCGAGCGCCACGATCATCAAAGCCAGTGGGATAACACTGGCGACGATCAAGCGACGATAGCGCTGGTGTAGGTGGCACTCTTGCATAACGATGATGGTGTTGTTGCTAGCAGACTTTTGGACTAAAGCAGACGCCGTGACGATACTGAATTAATGATAGTAGATGATCACTTGTGGTGCTCGTTGATGGATAGATAGCGATGAGCAACGTTCGATCAATGCACCGCGGAACGGGGACCACGTTAGCTGTCACCCTTGGACCCCAGCCAATCTTGTTGACTACTATTGCAACCCACGATCCTTGTCGGCCGGATGCGCCTGGTTCCGATCTCTTGCCCAGGCAAGACGTTAAGAGCAACGGCGATGCCAACTGTGCAAGCGCGGCTATACGGCGCCACTAACGCGCTGATTGATAAGGATGACGTGTTCGAATGTGCGCGTGGCCTAAGCGGCCAACGGAGGATCGATCGCTCGGGGTTTTTACGACATGCCGTCAGCGTTGACGATATGTCGTCAATAGGACGCCATGCGCACACGGCCCTTGCAGTGCTGTTGGCGCCACCCGCGGATGATCGGGAGTCCTTGACAGTGGGCCTTGGTGTACGAAACTTTGGATCATCAACTGCAACGGCACATGGGTACATCCCCGAGTAGGACATGAACACCTGGGGACGCCACCGATGCCGGACTCGCTACTTGTTATGACAAATCGGAAGTTCAGACAGGACGACGTCAGCGGGAGCTATACGCAACAGCCAGGACCCCTAGGGGGTGCTGGCATGCCATCTGGAACCTAATAAGGGGGTGGATCGGTGTCTGACGAACACGAAGCAGGGCTGACGCCCGCCCGGACTGTCTGGACCGAGCACTACCAGGGCGGCTCTCCCGAGGCCGAGCGCAAGGCTTTCCTCGAGCTTGCCGAGATCATGCTCGACGCGCAGCTCAAGTCGCAGCGGGCGGCCAAGGCGCGGCGGGTGGAACGGGGATTTCACGTCAAGGCGATCGCGGGCTTCGACGGGGCGCGTCTGCGTTTCGCCGACAACCTGCCCGAGGATCTGCGGGTCGGCTTCGCCCAGCCCGGCGCCGAGTACCGGACCCAGGTGCGGTTCTCGAACGCCGCCTCGGCGCTCAAGTCCGACGAGGAGAAGGACCTGCGCGGGCTCGCGATCCGGGTCGCGGTGCCGGACGGCAAGCAGCACGACCTGCTCGCCACCAACTTTCCGGTGCCGCACTCCCGCGACGCCCACCAGTTTGTCCACTTCGCCTACGCCGTTGCGGGCGGGACGCTCTCCAAGGTCGTTGGCCTCCTGCGGCTGATGGCCCGGCTGGGGCCGAGGGAGGTCATCCGCATGCTCCGCAACGTCTGCAAGGCGCTGCGTCGCTGCGAGAGCGTGGCGATCGAGAGCTACTGGAGCCGTGGCGCGTACCGCTGGGGCAACGAGGCGGTGCGCTACGTCTTCAAGCCCGTCCGCGGCACCCCGGCCGCGTCCGCGGGGCACGGTGCGGCGCGACTATCGCTGGAGTTCGAGGAGCGGCTGCGGCAGGGTGAGGTCGCCTTCGAGCTTTTCCTCCAGCGCTTCGTCGACGAGCACAGCACGCCGATCGAGGATGCCGCGCACGAATGGTCCGAAGCGGTGAGCGCGCCGATCCATGTCGCGACGCTGACGATGCCGCGGCGGGAGCTGACCACGCCCGAGGCGATCGCCGAGCGGCGGAGCGTCGACGCGGCCGGGTTCAACCCGTGGAACACCACCGAGGAGTTCCGCCCATTGGGCAACCTCAACCGGGCGCGCAAGGTGGTCTACGACGCCTCCTTCGCGCACCGGGCGGGGAAGCGCTGGCGCGCCGCCCCGCCACCCTTGCAGAACCGCATCTTCGGCACGGCCGCGCGCTGGGTGCTGCGCGTGGTCAACCGCAGGGTGCCGTGGCACCGTTTGCCGCTGCCAATAAGCGTCCTGAACCTCGACACGCTGCGCTACGACCTCAGGGTCAAGAACCTCATCGACACCGAGCCGCGCGAGGCGCCGCCCACCGCCCGCGCGGTGCCGCAGGACTGCCGGCCCGAGGAACGCATCTGCCGCACCCACGAAGGGCGGGCGAACGATCTCTCCGACCCGGCGATGGGCGCGGTCGGGGCGGCGTTCGGGCGCAACATGCCGATCGAGACCGTACCGCTCGACGAGCCCAACGCGGTGACGGTCGCGCGCGTGCTCATGGACCGCAAGGCGTTCATCCCCATACGCACCCTCAACATCCTCGCCGCCGCTTGGATCCAGTTCCAAGTCCACGACTGGGTCGCCCATGCGCGGCGCCGGCTCGGGCAGGGCGATCTGGTTGTGCCGATTCCGCAACCTTACCCGGACTGGGCCTCGACGCCCGGCGGGAAGAAGGCGCGCGAGATGCGCATCGCCGGCGACCTACCGCATCCCCGTTCCAAGGATCCGTGGGTCTTCGCCAACACCCACACGCATTGGTGGGACGGCTCGGCACTCTACGGCGAGTTGACCGAG
>JAKDMK010000243.1 GCA_030452365.1 Nitrococcus sp. | reverse complement strand
GCCAAGGCGATCCGTGGGGTGGGGCGATGCAGGCGTTCAATGAGGTGGTCAACATCGGCGCCCCCGCGCTGACCGCCTTGCCAGAGCTGCAAGCCAAGCGCCGCGTCTCCCAGTGTTCCGGATACGTACAGGCCGTCGCCGGGGCGCGCGCCATCGCGGCGCAATGGTCGATCGACATAGCCCGCCACTTGAACTGTTATCGCCACGGCCTGACCGCGGCTGATATCACCCCCGATCAGAGCCATCCCGGTCTCATTCGCCAATGCGGTAAGCCCCCTGGCAAAGCGCTCCAGCCAGTCCGGATCGGCCTGCGGCAAGGTCAGGGCAAGCAATAGCCAGGCGGGCTCGGCCGCCATCGCCGCCAGATCGCTAAGGTTAACGGCAAGCGATTTGTAGCCTATATCCTCCACTGGCGCATCTATTGGGAAGTGAACACCTGCTACCAGGGTATCCAGGCTCAGCGCCAAGCACCGTCCGCTACGCGGCGCCACCAGCGCCGCATCGTCACCGACGCCAAGGATGACCTCGTCTCGGCAGGCGCCGATCCCAGTGAAGTAGCGTTCAATGAGCTCGAATTCTGACAGCGCCATATCCCTGCCTGGCATATCCCGGACAAAATCGTCAGGAACGATGGGGTCTACTTATTGGCGGCGAAGCTCGGCCGCGCGATTTGGATTCTCGCGTCCAAGGCGGTCCAACACTCCATTGATGTAGCGGTAGCTCTGCTCGGCGCCGAAAAGCTTGGCCAGATCGACGGCTTCATTGACAACGACCCGGTAAGGCACATCAAGTCGCTGCGTGAGCTCATAGATGCCCATGCGCAGAATGGACTTTTCGATCGGATCCAGGATGGCCAACGGGCGATCCAGGACCGGCTCGATGAGGGCGTCTAGGCTCGTCAAGCGGGCAGGGATTTCGTGCAGCAGCTCGCTAAAGTACTCGAGATCGGTATTCACCATCTTGTACTCATCGAGGAACTGCCGCTCGATCTGCGCGCTCTCTTGGCCGGTCAGCTGCCATTGATAGAGCGCCTGCAGCGCGCGCCGGCGCGCCCGGCTGCGCCGGCGCGGCAGCCCATTGGTTTTGCCGTTTGTGACCATTCGCTGAGCCGGCTCAATCCAGGCGGCGCAGCAGGTTGGCCGTCTCCAAAGCGGCGAGCGCGGCATCGGCGCCTTTGTTGCCGGCCTTGGCGCCGGCACGCTCAATGGCCTGCTCAATCGTATCCGTGGTGAGCACCCCGAAGCCGATCGGTACATCGTGCGCCAACGATGCCTGGGTGATGCCGCGGGCGCACTCACCGGCAACATAGTCAAAATGCGGAGTGTCGCCGCGAATGATACAGGCCAAGGCGATAATCGCCTGGTATTGGCCGGACCGGGCGACCCGATTGATCACCAGCGGCATCTCGTAGGCGCCCGGAACGCGGATGGTGGTAATCGCATTGTCGGCCACACCATGGCGGCGCAGAGTATCGAGCGCGCCCTCGAGCAGACTGTCCACAATGAAGCGATTGAACCGGGTAGCAACGATCGCGAAACGACCCTCGCACACCGTGAAATCGCCCTCGATAATTTTGATCATATGCTTTCGCTGCTCACTGCTCACTGCTCACTACTCACTACTCATCACTCGATGGCTCCACGTACTCGACGACTTCCATGCCGAAACCGGATAGCGCGTGCATGCGCTTTGGCGCGCTGAGTACACGCATCCGCCGCACCCCAAGATCGGTCAGTATCTGCGCCCCGACCCCGTAAGTGCGCAGATCTCGGGCCTGCTGCGAGGAGGCGGCCTGCACCGCCTCGATAATGCCCGCAGTGGAGGCCTGATATTGGCGCATGCGTTGCAGAATATCCGCCACGTCATTGGCGCGGCGCAAGACCACGATGACGCCGGGCGCGGCCACGCTCACTTGTTCGAGTGCCGAGCGCAGAGGCCAGCCGCAGTTAGGACCGGTGCTGGCGAAGACATCAGAGAGGGTGTTTTGAATATGCACCCGTACCAACGTCGGCTGCTCCGGCTCCACCATCGAGTTGACGAGCGCAAAATGCAAGGCGCCGTCCACGGTATCCTGATAGGCGTAGAGGCGGAAGGTGCCGTACGCGGTTGGCAGCTCACACTCGGCCACGCGTTCCACCGTGCGCTCGTTACGGATGCGATAGGCGATCAGGTCCGCGACGGTGCCGATCTTGAGTCCGTGCTCTTGAGCGAAGCGCATCAGGTCGGCGCGGCGCGCCATCGTGCCGTCTTCGTTGAGAATCTCGACAATAGCCGCAGCAGCCTCGAAGCCAGCGAGACGCGCCAGATCGCAGCCTGCCTCGGTGTGGCCTGCGCGCGTGAGCACGCCTCCCGGCTGAGCCATTAACGGAAATATGTGCCCAGGTTGTACCAGATCTTCTGGTCGGGCCGTAGGGGCTACGGCCACCTGAATCGTGCGCGCCCGGTCAGCCGCTGAGATCCCCGTGGTGACGCCGCTCGCGGCCTCTATGGACAGCGTGAAATTGGTGGAATGCCGGTGTTCGGTCTCGTTGACCATCAGCGGTAGCCGCAGCTGCGCACAGCGCTCGCGGGTAAGCGTGAGGCAGATCAGGCCGCGCCCGTAACGGGCCATGAAGTTGACGTCTTCGGGGCGCACCATGGATGCGGCCATGACGAGATCACCCTCGTCCTCCCGATCCTCTTCATCCACGATGATGGCCATCCGGCCCTGACGCAGATCTGTGAGGATCTCGTCGATGCTGTTGAACATTAAGCGTGCCCCTTTGTCTCCTAGGGCCTGTTGACGTCCCGTTGCCGTCTAAGCAAGCCGCACCGAGTGAGCACTGCCCGTGTCATCCCTCAGCGCCAGTCGACGCCGCGGCATCCCCGAGCAGGAGCCGTTCCAGATAGCGTGCGATCAGATCGACCTCCAGATTCATGCGCTCCCCCGGGCGACGCGCGCCAAGCGTTGTCACCTGCAAGGTATGCGGCACGAGAGTCACCTCGAACTCCACTCCGGCAACCGCGTTGATGGTGAGGCTTACACCCGCCAAGCAGATCGAACCTTTCTCCGCGATGTATCGGGCTAGCCGCTCTGGGCCCCTTAGGCGCCAGCGCTCGCAGCGCCCCGATGGACGCCGCCAAAGGATCTCCGCGATGCCGTCCACATGGCCGCTCACCAGGTGACCGCCGAGCGCGGTGCCGAGCGTCAGCGCTTGCTCCAGGTTCACCCGGTCACCCGCCACGAGATTTCCCTGGGTGGTAAGAGATGAGGTCTCATCGGAGACATCGACCGCAAACCCGTCCGCACTGATGCTCACCAAGGTCAGGCAGCAGCCCTCGACGGCGAGGCTATCACCTCGGCGCAGTCCATTGAGGTCCAGCGCCCCCGGCTCGATGAGAAGTCGCCGATCCCGGCCATAAGAACTCGCTTGGCGAACAATCCCCACCGCTTGCACGATTCCCGTGAACACTCAGATCTTCTCCAGGCGAGCCGTCAAGCGAAGGTCCGGACCGACGCAGCGCATATCGGTGATCGTGACCGGGATGCGTTCCGCCAAGCCGACCAGCCCAGGCAACAGCAGCAGAGGTCGTGCCTCGTGTCCCATGAGATGGGGCGCGATATAGATCACCAGCTCGTCGACGAATCCGCTCTGCAGCAACACCCCGCTCAGGCTGGGGCCGGCCTCGATTAGCAACTCGTTGACCTCGGCCTGGCCGATCGCTGCGAGTGCTTCTTTGGGCTCTACGCGTCCGCTGGGATCGGGCTCGATCGGCCACAGCTCGGCGCCGGCGGCGGTGAGATTCTCTGCGCGCTGTCGGTCATGCTGGCTATATAGCACAACAACGCGCCCGGGCTCCTGCAGAATGCGGGCTCGGCTTGGCATGCGCAAACGGGAGTCGAGCACGAACCGGCAGGGCTGCACAAGATCCCAAGGGGTGTTCACCTCCCGCACGGTCAGCTGGGGGTCGTCGGCCAAAATGCTGCCGCTGCCGGTGAGTATGCCGTCACTACGCGCCCGCAGCCGATGCACATCGCGCCGCGCCGGGGCCGCCGTGATCCAGCGGCTCTCGCCGGAGGCCATCGCCGTGCGCCCATCGAGGCTCATGGCCAGCTTACAGCGCACGTAAGGCAACCCAGTGCGCATGCGCTTGAAAAAGCCCGGATTCAAGGCTTGCGCCTGGGCCGCCAGCAGCCCGTGGCGAGTGGCGACACCAGCGCGCGCCAATTGATCCAGCCCCTGCCCGGCAATCCGTGGATTGGGATCCTTGCAGGCGGCTATGACGCGCTTGATCCCGGCGCTCAGTAGCGCATCGGTGCACGGTGGCGTACGGCCCTGATGACAGCAGGGCTCCAAGGTCACGTACGCCGTGGCGCCGCGTGCCGCCGCGCCCGCGGCCGCCAAGGCATTGACCTCCGCGTGCGCCTCCCCGGCCCGACGATGCCAACCCTCGCCGACCACTTGCCCGTTGCGTGCGATCACGCAGCCCACCCGGGGGTTGGGAGCGGTCGAAAAGAGTCCACGCTCCGCCAGGCGCAGCGCGCGAGCCATGTATTGGTGGTTAGAGACGGTAAAATCAGTCACCTACACCATCGCAGCTTGCATGCGGTCGCCTTGCGCGCCCGCGATTAGGCC
>JAKDMK010000242.1 GCA_030452365.1 Nitrococcus sp. | reverse complement strand
GCTCGCCAGCGTCTGCGTGATCCCGGATGTATCCACGTACTCAAGGCTCGTCACCGCGATCAAGGGCGGCATGGGCACGCGGATCACGGGCAGGAAACAATCGAGCGTATAGCGCCAGGTCTGGCTCGCGAGCGAGCGCTCGACAAAGCCCTCGGCGTAGGCGCGCGCGGCGCCGATGTATAAGTCCATGAGCGCGTAGTCATCGAGCGTCTCGATCTTGGCGTGCAAGCGCGCGAGCTCCACCGTGATGGGCTCGCTCGTGGGCGGCGTGACGCTGACCAATGCCATTGGTTTTCTCCGAGCCTAGCCACAAAAAAACCCGATCACCCGGGAGAGGGTGACGCGTGACGCGTAAGAGAGTGAGGGGTGACAGGTGACAAGTGACGGGCGGGAATATCTCCCTGTCACTCGTCACGCGTCACTTTGTCACTTTCCCCATGTCACTTGTCACTTTCCCAACTGATCGGGCCTGCGTTTCCGCGCCCTGCCATGCCTTGCCGTGCCGAGCCGTGCCATGCCGAGCCACGCCCTGCCGGGCCTAGCCGAGCCGGGCCGTGCCACGCCTTGCCATGCCGTGCCGCACCGTGCCACGCCATGAGGGTGCCGCTTGGCACCGGGAAGGGCGGCCTGCGCCGCCCTGCCCGCTACCGTGTAGCCCCTGCCTTGCCCTGCCGAGCCTAGCCGAGCCAAGCCTTGCCATGCCGAGCCGCGCCGTGCCCAGCCTTGCCATGCCGAGCCACGCCCCGAAGGTGCCGCTTGGCACCGGGAAGGGCGGCCTGCGCTGCCCTGCCCGCTACCGTGTAGCCCCTGCCTTGCCAAGCCTAGCCTGGCCAAGCCACGCCAGGAATGCTCTAGCGGGTGAGAGAGTGACAGGTGACGCGTGACAGGTGACAGGGAGAGATTCCCGCCCGTCACTTTGTCACGCGTCACGCGTCACTTTCCCGAAGGTGCCACCTGGCACCGGGAAGGGCGGCCTGCGCTGCCCTGCCCGCTACCGTGTAGCCCCTGCCTTGCCTTGCCTGGCCGCGCCTTGCCGTGCCATGCCACGCCATGCCTCGCCTCGCCCTGCCCCGATTCAATCCGGTTTGGGCAGCGCTTTTTGTTCCGCCTCCAGCGCCTTGAAGTCCGCGAATACGTCCCTGTTGCCCTTGAGCATCAGGCGCTGAAAGCCGTCGACCTTGTTCTTGGCATCCACGCGCTCGCGCCGCTGCTCGACGCTCATCTCGTCGACGGCGCAATGGTCCAAGCGGTCGCCGGTCTTGCGCAGCACATTGCATACGCCGTGGTACATATCGTCCATGGCACAGCCGACTTGCTTGTCCGGCGGAATGTACCACTGGCCCTTTGCGTGCACGGTTCCCAGGTGGACTTTGTGATCGTGCTTCAATGCCTCCTTAAACCCCCGCGACAGGCGCATGTAAAGCAAGTGATCAGCGTCCTTATCCTCCACGCCGAGCGCCCACTCGATCCATGCCTTGGAGATCAGCTCGCCATAGGCAAAGCCCGCAGCGTGAAAGCGCTCGACCGCATCGAGCACGCGCGCCGCCTCGCTTGCCCGGTAGTTGCCCCCGATCATCTCGCTGCTCATGCGCCCACCTGCGCGACATCGAAGCGCCCAAAGCGCGGGCGGTAGTCACCGATCCCGCAGTACTGCCCGGCATCCGTTAGGCTGCGCAGCACCGCGGCGTGATCGACGGATTCCGGGTCGAAGGCGATCTCGCACTCGCACGCCCAGCTCTCAAAGAGCGGGCGGTAGCGAATGAGGCGCGCACTCGATACCTTAACCGAGCGCGCATCGTAAAACCCCCGCTGCCACAGGCCCTCGACCGTGCGCGGCCCGTCGTATTCGAGCCGGCAGCGATCGTTCATGATCTCGACCGAGCGCTTTAACTGGCGCCCGAGCTTTGAGAGCTTGCCGCCCTCGATGAGCGCGGACTCGATGTTCACCCCCGGGATATACGGGCCGAGCTCGTCGCTGAAATAAAGCGCGCCGCGCCACTCCGATTTCGCGATCGCCTCGTGGTCGTCATCGGTCTTCTTGCGCTTGCCCGTGAGCGCCTTGTGCGCCTTGGTGAGCGGGTCGAGCGGGTTGGCGAACCGGTCGCTGTGCAGCAGTAACGGGCGCGCGCCCGTGAGACGTACCTTGAGCGTGTGCATGCTTTGCTATCCTCTAGTATTACAGTAGTTATCCTGCACACAACAAGATAGCAGAGCCCTCAGGCGCGTTGTCAACTGGGGAAAATGGGGTCAGACACCTATTTCCCCCATTCCGCCCGTAGGGGAATATGTCTACGGAGGGAAATAGGTGTCTGACCCCATTTTCCCACTCAGCTCACGATCTCATCGACCGAGGCGAGATCGTTGTTATTGGCCGGGCCGTAGTGCGGGTAGAACCCGAGCACGACGGCGCCGACATCGCAGGCGGCGGTGGCGACCGTGAGCGATAAGGCGGCGAAGGTAAAATCATTCTCGTGGTCCATCTCATCGGCCATGAGATTGATCAGCGCCTGTTTGTCGTCATCGGTGCCGGCCTGGGTCAACTGCGTAATCGCCTTGCCGGTGATGTCCTTAGAGCCTGTGCCGCTGGCATCGGTCGCTTGCACGAGCTTGGCGTCCACGGTGGCGCTGGTGCCGAGCGCGCCGGCGAGCACGATCGCGAGCAGCGCCTCGAAGCCCTCCATGTCGACGTAGTCGCTCACCACCGTGCTCGCGCTGGTGGCATCCGGGTCGATGGTCGCCACCACCGCGGCCTGCTGGCTCGGTAGCAGATTTGCGTTAGTCATCTTTTGCTCTCCTTATACCTTGGCGCTTAGGCGCGCGCATCGAGCACGACGAAGTGGGACTTGGTGTTCGCCGACTTATCCCCGCTCACCGGCGCCGAGAGGAACGGCTGGCCGCCGAAGCGGAAGGTCCAGCGGAAGGCCTGCACGCCATAGTCGAAGTACAGATGGATCGAGCTCGCAAAGGCGATGCCCCCGCGCTTGGTCGCCGCGTAGTAGCCCATGGGGTCGATGAAATGGATATCGCCCTTATCGCCCACGGTATCGGCGTGCTCGCTGAGGATGATGGGCCGGCCCAGCAGCATGCCCCCGGGTGCCTGCGCGAAGCCGGCGTTGGGCGGCGTCCAGATGGGCTGGTTGGAGATGGTCATGGTCATGAGCTGGGGCAGGGTGTCGGAGTTGGCGAGCCACAGCGCGCGCCCCGGATTGAGGTTGCGGCTGTACATCTTGGCAACGTTGGTCGCGTTGATGGTATCGGCCGCCTGGCTCGTCTCCTTGGCGACACTCACCAGCGCGCCACTGACGAAATAGCCCAGCGGCTGGCCCACGCCGGTGCCGTTGACGATGGCCTCCGAGGCCTTCCAGCGGATGGCGCGCGCGGCCTGCGTGGTGAGCCGCGCGTTAAGCCGCGGCGCATCCTGCATGAGCTCCTCGGTCGCGAGCACGTAGGCGTAGAGCTCGTGCAGCTTCACCGCGCGGCCCTCCGTCTCAAGGCGGCTCGGGCTCATCTGCGCGCCCTCGGCGCGCCAGTTCGCCTGCACGCCGGTCGAGCCCCAGGGCGTCGTTTCATCGGCGAGCAGCTCGACCTGGTTCGAGCTCGTGGGCTCCGGGCTTACCAGGGTGAGCAGATCGGGCTCGGAGAAGACCAGCGTGGAGATCTCTTCGCGAAACTGCGCCGGCACCATGTAGCCATCGGCCGAGCCGCCCTCTTGGTGGAAGTTCGTCGGCGCCGCCTGATACATGGCGGCAAGCCGCGCATCCGGGGCACCCAGGCCGCCCGGATGGCAGGCGTCTTTGACCGCGATGGCGAACTCGGCGAGCGAGTCAAAGCCCGCGCTCGCCGCGACCGGCACACCGCCGGTCATGGGCGCGCGCGCCGGCAGCGCCATGAGGCTCGCGCGGCTTAGCTGCTTCTCGGCGCGCTCGATATCGGCGCCGAGCGCCTCGAGCGCGCGCTCCATC
Organism: Nitrococcus sp.; assembly: GCA_030452365.1. Classification (GTDB taxonomy): domain Bacteria; phylum Pseudomonadota; class Gammaproteobacteria; order Nitrococcales; family Nitrococcaceae; genus Nitrococcus. The sequence goes on along the minus strand of JAKDMK010000242.1, from coordinate 655 downwards.
TCGGCCAGGCGCGCCTCCTCGGCATCGCTCGGATCCCGGTTCTCCGCTCGAATGGCCTCAAGCAGTGCCCGGCCGTCCGCCTTGAGATCGTGCTGGCGTTGGCGTAATTCATTCAATGGACTCATCGCATACTCCGTTGTGACGATGCACAGCAAAAAAACTCACCGGCCAGGCGGCGGATGAGCCGATACGAAAAACCCGCCAGGCGGCGGGTCGTTACATGAAAGCGAAAGCAAAGCGGCTGCGTCTTCGGCCACCCGCGCCCGGCGCCGCGGCAAGGCGCGCGAGCAGCGCCGGCATGGACTCGATGCGATCCACCATACCCGCGCCGAGCGCGGGCTCGGCGCGCAGCATGCGCCCCTCGCCGAAGTTTTCTTGCACCACTGCGGCGCCCACACCGCGCCCGGCGGCAACGGCGTTGATAAAGGCGCGGTAGTGCGCATCGACATTGGCCTGGATCGCCGCGCGCGCCGTCTCGTCGAGGGCGCCGAAGGGGTGGCCCTCGGTCTTGTACTTGCCGGCACTGATGAGACTGACATCGACGCCCTTTTGCGCGAGCGCGCGCGCCATGTTCTCGTGCACGGCGAAAACCCCGATCGAGCCCACCTCGCCCGAGGGGCTCACGACCACCTCGCTCGCCTGCGCGGCGAGCCAA
>JAKDMK010000241.1 GCA_030452365.1 Nitrococcus sp. | reverse complement strand
TTTTATGGGCGTGGCCCGCGGGTAAACCCATGGGGTGGCCCCCGGGGGGGGGGGGGCATGCGCTCCGGGAATGTGGAATAATCACGCAAATGCAAGACCAGCTGTTGTCTCAGGACGACGACAACATGTAGCCACGGCAGGGGATGAAAATGGACGAAAACCGCAAGAAGGCGCTGAGCATCGCGCTCGGGCAGATCGAAAAACAGTTCGGTAAGGGCAGCGTGATGCGCATGGGGGACATGCGCGCGATACGGGATGTCCCCGTCATATCCACCGGATCCCTCAGCTTGGATCTTGCTCTGGGTATCGGCGGCCTGCCGCGGGGCCGGGTCGTGGAAATCTATGGTCCCGAGTCCTCAGGCAAGACTACGCTGACCTTGCAGACGATCGCCGAGGCGCAGAAGGCCGGCGGCACGGCCGCTTTTGTCGATGCGGAACATGCGCTGGATCCGGATTATGCGGAGAAGCTCGGGGTCGATATCAACGAGCTTCTGCTCTCCCAGCCCGATACCGGCGAGCAGGCGCTGGAGATCACCGATATGCTGGTGCGCTCCGGCGCTATCGACATCATCGTGATCGACTCGGTAGCCGCGTTGACGCCAAAGGCCGAGATCGAAGGCGAGATGGGTGATTCCCACGTCGGGCTGCAGGCCCGGTTGATGTCGCAGGCCCTGCGCAAGCTCACCGCAAATATCAAGCGCTCGCGCAGCCTCGTCATCTTCATCAATCAGATCCGGATGAAGATTGGCGTGATGTTCGGTAGCCCGGAGACGACCACGGGCGGCAACGCGCTCAAGTTCTACGCCTCGGTGCGGCTCGACATCCGCCGGATTGGCACCATTAAGAAGGGTGACGAGGTCATCGGCAACGAAACCCGAGTGAAGGTGGTAAAAAATAAGCTGGCCCCGCCGTTCAAACAGGCCGAGTTCGAGATTCTCTATGGTGAGGGGATCTCGCGCCACGGTGAGCTAATCGAGCTCGGCGTCAGGCAGGGCATCATAGAAAAAGCCGGTGCCTGGTACAGCTACGATGGGGAACGCATTGGCCAGGGCAAAGATAACGTACGTAACTTCCTCAAAGCACATTCCGAGATCACCGCTCAGATCGAAAGCACGCTGCGCGAACGGCTGCTCGGCAAGCCGGTCGCCACCGAGGGAGAGGCTGCAGCGGACAACGCCCGCGAGACTCCGGTTGAGGCCTAACCCATACACCATGGATCAACTTACTGATTACTAAATGGACATGGCCAAGACAAGTGCCAAAACGAGCGCCGAGATTCGCCAGGCGTTTCGCGATTATTTCCATGCACACGGCCACGAGATCGTGCCCAGTAGCCCTCTGGTGCCCGCGAATGACCCAACCCTGCTCTTCACCAACGCCGGCATGGTCCAGTTCAAGGAGATATTCCTCGGCCGCGAGCAGCGCTCCTATAGCCGTGCCGCCAGCGCACAGCGCTGCGTACGCGCCGGGGGCAAGCACAACGACCTAGAGAACGTGGGCTACACGGCCCGGCATCACACTTTCTTCGAGATGCTGGGCAACTTCAGCTTCGGTGACTACTTCAAGCGCGAGGCGATCCAGTATGCCTGGGGGTTCCTCACCGAGGTCCTAAGCCTGCCGCCGCAGGACCTGTGGGTAACGGTCTACGAGGAGGACGAGGAGGCGGCTCGCATCTGGCTCGAGGAGATCGGCGTCGCGCCTGAGCGATTTGCCCGCATCGGCGCGCACGATAATTTCTGGGCGATGGGCGATACGGGGCCCTGCGGGCCTTGTTCGGAAATCTTCTACGACCATGGTCCGCAAGTCGCGGGGGGGCCGCCCGGCTCGGCGCAGGAGGACGGCGATCGTTTTGTCGAGATCTGGAATCTCGTATTCATGCAATACGACCGGGACGCGAACGGACAGCTGTCTTCGCTACCCAAGCCCTGCGTGGACACCGGCATGGGGCTCGAGCGCATCGCCGCCGTCATGCAGGGCGTGCACAATAACTTCGAGATCGATCTATTCCACCGTCTCGTTCAGGCAGCGGCGCGGATCGCCGGTAGCGCCGATCTGACCAATAGCTCGCTGCGCGTGATCGCGGATCATATCCGCGCTTGCGCCTTCCTGATCGTCGATGGGGTTTTCCCCGGCAACGAAGGACGGGGCTACGTATTGCGCCGGATTATTCGTCGCGCCATACGTCACGGCTATAAACTCGGTATCGAGGAGCCGTTTTTCTACCGTTTGCTCCCACCGCTGGTGCAGGAGATGGGCGCGGCCTATCCGGAGCTCGAACGAGGGCAAGTTCAGGCCGAGCGCATCCTCAAGCAGGAAGAGGAGCGATTCGGCGAGACCTTGGAGCAGGGATTGAAGCTCTTCGAGGAGGATTTGCGGCGCCTCGAGAGCAACACCATACCCGGTACGACCATCTTCAAGCTCTACGATACATATGGCTTTCCGGTGGATCTAACGGGCGACATCGCACGCGAGCGCGGCCTCGATCTCGACATGGCGGGCTTTGAGCAAGCCATGGCCGCTCAGCGCGCGCGCGCGCGCGCGGCCAACGCGTTCAAGGCCGACTATGGCGAAACGAGCGATTTTGAGGCAGCCACGGAGTTCACCGGATACGAACATCTGCAAGACCAGGGCACGGTCAGCGCGCTTTATGCGCAGGGCGAGCGGCGTAGCAACCTGGAGGCGGGCGAAGACGGCATGGTCATACTGGACCGATCTCCCTTCTACGCCGAGTCCGGGGGCCAAGTGGGTGACCAGGGTCGGTTGCTTGCAGCCGGCGTGGAGTTTGAGGTTCGAGACACCATCAAGTACCGCGGTGCCTTCGGGCATGTCGGCATGCTGCGGCGGGGCCGCCTTAGCGAGGGCGACCTAATTAGCGCAAGGGTCGATGCCGAGCGGCGCCAATTCACGGTGCTAAACCATTCCGCTACTCATTTGTTGCACGCCGCCTTGCGCAAAGTACTTGGTGAGCATGCCCAGCAGAAGGGCTCGTTGGTCGCTCCGGACCGTCTGCGCTTCGATTTCGCTCATTTCGAGCCCATGATCCGCGAGCAGATCGAACAGGTCGAACAACTGGTTAACGAGCGAATCCGCGCGAACGATGCAGCCGATGTGCGCCTCATGCGCTATGACGAGGCAATGGGCTCCGGCGCGGTCGCGCTGTTCGGGGAAAAGTATACCGATACCGTGCGCGTGATGCGCTTTGGCGATTTCTCCACCGAGCTTTGCGGTGGTACCCATGTGCAGCGCACCGGGGATATCGGATTTTTCAAGATCATTGCCGAAACCGGCATTTCAGCGGGCATACGCCGGATCGAAGCGATAACCGGCCATGCAGCCGTGGCCTGGGCCGAAGTAGTTTCCCGTCAGCTCGCCCGCATAAGCGAGCTCTTACGCTGCAGCACCGAAAATATCGAGCCCCGGCTCGATCAGCTGATCGATCGTAACCGCCAGTTGGAGAAAGAGGTGGCGCGCCAGCAGCAGAAGCTCGCCAGTCAGGCCGGCACCAGCCTGGCCGATCGAGCCGTGCTTATCGACGGGGTCAACGTATTGGCGACGAGGGTGGATACAGGTGATAGCCAAGCGCTGCGCGAGACGGTGGATCAGCTCAAGCACAAGCTCGGCAGCGCAATAATAGTGCTCGGCAGTGTGGAGGGAAATAAGGTGCGCTTGGTCGGGGGGGTGACGAAAGATTTCACCAATCGAGTCAAGGCCGGAGATCTGATCAATGCGGTGGCCGCGCAGGTCGGTGGGCGCGGTGGCGGCCGCGCGGATTTTGCCCAAGCCGGCGGAACTGAACCGAGCCAGCTCGATCAGGCGCTTGCATCGGTGGCCGCGTGGGTGCAGAAGCGACTGGCTTGAGACGAGCTTCAGTGCAGCCGGGCTGATGCGCAACTTCGTAGCAGTAAACAAAGACATGGCGCTCATTGTTCAGAAATATGGCGGCAGCTCGGTAGCGAACATTCCGCGCATCGAGCACGTTGCCCGCAAAGCAGTGGCCACTCATAGCGCGGGAAACAACGTTGTCGTTGTGCTCTCCGCAATGAAGGGCGAGACGGACCGCTTGCTTGCGCTCGCCTACGAAGTTTCGCACTGCCAAAATCCGTCACCGCGCGAGCTTGACATGCTCCTGTCCACCGGAGAGCAGGTCACCATCGCCTTGCTGACCATGGCAATCGAGCGCCTGGGCACGTCCGCTCGCTGCTATACCGGCGCGCAGGTGCGTATACTTACGGATAGTGCCCATAGCAAGGCGCGGATTCTCGACATCGACGAAGAGCATGTTGTCGAGGATTTGAGCATGGGACGCATAGTGGTCGTCGCGGGCTTCCAGGGTGTTGATGGGACAGGTGCCATTACCACGCTCGGACGCGGCGGCTCGGACACGACCGCCGTTGCGCTGGCTGCCGCGCTCGGCGCGGCCGAGTGCCAAATATTTACTGACGTCGATGGCGTATATACCACTGATCCCAGAGTGGTGCCCACGGCACGGCGCTTGGATCGCATTACGTGTGAAGAAATGCTGGAGATGGCCAGCCTCGGCTCCAAGGTACTGCAGATTCGGGCCGTAGAGTTTGCCGGCAAGTACCGAGTGCCGCTGCGCGTGCTGTCGTCCTTTGAGGAA
>JAKDMK010000240.1 GCA_030452365.1 Nitrococcus sp. | reverse complement strand
CTGCGCTAGCCAGCGTTTCATCACATTGGCGGCGACCGCCGGTTCTTTACCGACCACATCACGGGCGATCTGCAGGCGGTTGTCATACTCGCTGGGCGCATTAAGCTGCCTGCGTTCACTTGGCGCGGACGGCGAATACACGGGGTCACCCTCTTCCAAGGCTTGCGCTTGCGCTACCGGCATGAGCTCGGTCAGCGCCGAGCGGTCGCGGCCGAGCAGGCCATAAACCAGCGGCCGCACCACCGCAAGAATCAGCACCAATCCTAAGACAGATGCCAGCAACAGCTTGACTGCCTGCGATACCCAGGGTTGCTGCCACACGGGTACATCCATCGGCTGCACCTCTTTGGGCAGCTGAAACGGTGAGCTGATGATTTCAATCGTATCGCCGCGCTCCGCATCGAAACCCACGACCTGCTGCACGAGCCCCGTGATCTCGGCGAGCTTAGGCGCGCTCAGCGGCTGGCTTTTGCCATCAGGCGTGGCCGCCGCGGGTCGATCGAGCAGCACGGCTATGGAGAGCCGTGTGATGGCCCCCCGTGGCGTACGCACATGGCGTATGATCTTGCTTACCTCGTAATTGCGGGTGCGGCTGCCGCTGCTGTCCACCAGCTGCGGGGCCGGCGCCTCAGTGCCGGTCTCCTCCGGCTGTGCCGGTTGCAAGGTTCCGGTGCCAGGCGGCTGATTGCTCAGAGCGCCCGGTACGCCCACGGCCGCCTTCGAGCGCTCGGTGCGCTCCTGCGTGCTGCGCTCGCTGCGCACCACGCTTTGACCGGGCTGATAGAGTTCTTCGGTTCGCTCCTGGGCCGAAAAATTGATGCGCGCATTGACCTTGGCCTTTACATGGCCGGCGCCGACGATCGGTTCCAGCAAATCCTCGATTCGCCGCACGTAGGCGCTTTCGATCCGATGCGTGAATGCGAGCTGCTCCATGGTCGCGCCAGACCCATCGGCATCATCCTCCACACGGCTTAGCAGGCGACCGTGCTGGTCCACTACCGTCACGTTAGTCGCCGCCATCTCGGGAACGGCGCTCGCTACCAGATGAGTGATCGCGGAGACCTGGCCGGGTGTTAGAGCACGCCCAGGGTACAGCCCGATACTGACGGCGGCGCTGGGAGCCTTACGCTCGCGCACGAATACCGAGCGTTCTGGAATCGCCAAATGCACGCGAGCACGTGCGACCGGTTCCAGGGAAGCGATGGTGCGGGCCAGCTCGGTTTCCAGTGCGCGCCGGAACCGGGCCGTCTCCATGAATTGGCTGATGCCGAAACCCTGATCCTGGCGCAAGCTCTCGAAACCAACGCCGCCCGTGTGCGGCAATCCTTGACCGGCGAGCTTCAGGCGCGTCTCGGAGAGTCGCTGCACCGGCACCTGAATCGCGCCCGAGCTCGCATCCAAACGATAGGGGATGTGGGCCGCGTGCAGGGCATTGATGACCTCACCCGCATCCTGCGGCGGAAGATTGGCATAGAGCGAGCGGTAAGCGGGCTCCTGTGCCCACATAAACAGTGCCAACCCGGCGGCGATCGCAAGAGCGAGGCCGATGATCAGTCCGATCTGGCGCAGCGCGTGCTCACCGAGGTACTCGCTCAGCAGAATACCGAGCCGGCCTCGTTCGTCGCCTTTTTGACGCTGCAGCCTGCCGTTTTTCGTACTAGGTGCCAGCACCTGATTCGCCGCCATGGCGTGCTACCCTGTCCTATTCCTTGGAGACTATCCGAGGGCTCAAATCTGCATCCGCGAAACCTCGCGGTACGCCGCCATGAGATGGTTACGAACCTCCTTGATCGCTGCAAACGCGAGGCGGGATTTCTGGCTCGCGATCACGACCTCGGTGAGCGGCACGCCGCCACCGCTCAAAAAGGCATCGGTTTTCTGCGCTGCGCTCTGCTGCAGGCCGTTTACCGTCTCGATAGCCGATTGCAGCATCCCGGCGAAATTCTCGACGCGAGCATCCGCCACGGTTTCTGTGCCCCGGTTGCCTCGCGCCTGAGCCGCCAGTACCTGCATTTGCTGCAGCGTCTGCTGTATCCGCATGTCGTTCATGATCGGTCTCCCTGCATGACTTCTGCGGCTATAGCTGTTGCATGAATCGGGCCATACATTCCGCACCGAAGCTCAGGAGACATCCATGCCTTCGCGCTGGATACCGTACTTGCGCAGTTTTTCCACCAGAGTCGTTCGCCGCAGCCTAAGCAGCTTGGCGGCTCGGGCAACCACGCCATCGGTGCGGTCCAGGGCCCGACGGATAAGCCGAATCTCGATATCGGCCAGCTGCTCCTTCAAATCAATCCCACCGTCGGGCACCTCAACCCCGGGAAGTGGACCGGCCAATTCCATCGCCAGATAGTCCGGCGCCGTTTGACCAGCCGCCGAGCCGCCCTCGGCGGCGGCACGCCGGGCCTGCTCGAGCACTTTCTCCGGCAGATCTGCCACGCTTGCCTCAGCATAGGGACGCAGAATGGTAAGCCGCTCGATCAGATTGGCGAGCTCACGTACGTTGCCGGGCCAGCTGTACTGGCTCAATACCGCTAGCGCTTGCGCCGTCAAGCGCACCGAGCCCCGACCTTCGGCTTGGATCCGCCGCATGAGCTCATTGACCAGCGCCGGCAGGTCCGAGATTCGATGGCGCAGCGCGGGCACCTCGATGGGAAAGACATTGAGACGGTAGAAGAGATCCTCACGAAAGGCATCCTGCGTAATCTGCCTCTCGAGATCGCGGTGGGTTGCGGCAATAACCCGCACGTCGGCAGTGAGGGTCTTGTTGCCGCCGACCCGCTCGTAGCTGCGCTCCTGCAGGACACGTAACAGCTTGACCTGCATATGCGGGCTCATATCGCCGATTTCGTCCAAGAACAGCGACCCGCCCTGGGCGAGCTCGAAACGTCCCCGGCGGCTGGAGATCGCACCGGTGAAGGCGCCCTTCTCATGGCCGAAAAGCTCGCTCTCCAACAGCTCGGTGGGTATGGCTCCACAGTTGATGGGAACGAACGGCTGATGCCGGCGCGTGGATTGGGCATGAATCTGGCGCGCCACAATCTCCTTGCCCGTGCCGGACTCGCCCAGAATCAGCACCGTGGCGTCCGAGCCCGCAACCTGCTCGATCAGCCGGCGCACCCTTCCCATGGCATCACTGTCCCCCACCAAGCGCTGGACTGCCGCGACCGACTGAGCGTTTTCCCCTTCGCTGTTGCGGCTCAGAGCCTGGCGCAATGCCGCCGAGAGCTCCTGCTGGCGTAGCGGGTGCGCGAGTGTGCCCAAGACGTTGCCCGCCGGCGCCTCGCCGCGGGGCGCTCGATCGCCATCGAGGCGTAGCAGGAAGACGGGCAGCTTCGGCAGCGCCTCTTCCAGCATTCCAAGCCAGCCGTTCGTGTGAGCCTGGTCCGCATCATCCACAACCAGGCCGAGCGCGTAGCCCGCCTGTTGCACGGCAGGTGCCATCACCCCACCGTGGGGAACGATCACCGGGTCGTGCTCCAGAAAGCGGATCACGGCCGCTATGCCCCGAGCGCGCTCAGTGTCCTTGTCGACCACTAGCACCTTAGTCATTTTTCTTAATGCGTCCTTACCCCCAGTCGAGTGTCAATATATCGACGACGACGGAAAACAAATGTGACTCTTTTCAAACGTAGGACGCTGGACAGGGTGCGGCAACCAAGCTGCGGTCGCGCACTAGGGATGGCAGGTCAGCGCGAGAAACGGCGATAGAGGTCGGCGGCTCGGCGCCCGCGTTGCGCTTCCCGCACTGCACGGGCCGCGTTGTCGCGCTGCGCCTCGGCCAGAGCGGTCAGCTCTTGATCCAGATCCAGCACGCGGCGGATGCAATCGGCCACTAGAGGCGCGGCGGCGCGCGGCACGGGAGTCGCGAACAGGTCGCGGGAGAGCCACTGGCGCTCCTCCTCGCGCTCGGCAAACAACGCCCAGTCGCCCGTCCGGCCGAGCGCGAGCATTTCGCGCGTGAGATCGAGCAGGCGGCGGGCGGCCTGTAGGCGCTCCGTCGGGGTCACCGCCGCAGACGCCTCAAGCGGGCGCCCGGTGCGTAGCGTTGGCTGGTTTTTTCTGGACATGACGCGCCTCCGGCGGGATGGCGTCCCATCCGTCCTTGATCTCGCGCAGCAGTCTGGCGACTTCATCGAGCGCGCCCGCGTCGCTGTTCAGGTTCGCCGCCAACAGCCGGTGCTGCATATACTCGTAGAGGCCAGCCAGATTATCCGCCAACTCACCGCCGGTTTTGTGATCCAGGCTTGTGCGCAGGGCATCGACGATGGCGAGAGCCTTGCCGATGCGTTCACCCTTGGCGGGCGCATCGGCACGCTTGATGGCGCCGCGAGCCTGGGCGATGCGATCGAGCGCGGTGCTCATGAGCATGCCGGTGAGATGGTAGGGGTCGGCGTAGCTCGCGCCGCTGGCACCGACCTTTTGGTACTGGGCAATGCCCGCTTTGACGAACGTCATGGATGGTCTCCCGTTACGCTGTTTCTGCCCCACCCGAGCTCGCGAGCGCTTCGAGGCCCGGGAGGTGGCGGCTTAGAAAGTTGCTGGTCTGGTTGAGCTGGGCCACGAGCGCATCCATGGCCGAGAACTCGGCGGTATAGCGTTGCCGCACCTGCTCCATGCGCCGGTCG
>JAKDMK010000239.1 GCA_030452365.1 Nitrococcus sp. | reverse complement strand
CGCGTTCCGCGCGAGAAGAGATCGTACCAGCGGCCGACGCCGTCCCTGGACGGGCTTTCGTGCAGGGACATATTACTCTCCCCCCAGGCTCTATTCCTGGGACAGCAAAGTGGTTACGTAGTTGAGGGCTTCGCGAGCGCTGTGCCGGTCGTAGCCGTAGTCGTTGATGAGCCGCTCTTCCACCGCGGCGATCTTCTCGCGTGCGTCCTCATCGGGTCGGGCTATGGATGTCACCAGACGCAAGACGTCGCGTCGTTCCTCGAAGAGATATTTCTCCATCGCCTCCTTCAGCCGTGCATGAGTATCCAGCGTGAACTTCTCGCCGCGCTTGTAGGCTACCATGGCCTTGCGCACCACTTCTTGGCGAAAGGTGTGCTTGCCGGCATCCGAGATGTTGATCTTCTCTTCCACCCCACGCAGGAAGCGCTCATCGGGCTGTCGGGCCTCGCCCGTGATCGGATCGACTACCTCTCGGTTGTCCAAGGTGGCCTCTACCTCGTCGAGATACTTCTCGAGTAGGTTCTCGCTCTCCTCCTCGAAGGAGACGAACAGCGCCTTGTGCACGTCCTCCTTGACCCAGTGGTTATAGAAGTCTTTGCGCGCGGTCACGAGGAAGTCCACCCACGAGCGCTTCTGCTTCGGGTCAATGCGGGCATCGCTCTCGATAGCATCCTTGAGCGTGACGAGCAATTCCATGCTGGTCAGACTGTGTACCTCGGAGCGCGAAATGGCGTTGGATAACGCATTGACCACGAAGCGTGGACTGACCCCGGCCAGGCCTTCCTCCTCAAATTCATGCCGAATCCGATCGACCTCGGTCGAAGAGTAGCCCTCGACGTCTTCGCCCGCGTACAGCCGAATCTTTTTGGAGAGATCCAGATCCTCGCGCTCCGAAGGCTTGAGTCGCGAGAGCACCGCGAACACGGCGGCGACCTCCAGCGCATGCGGGTCGAGGTGGACCTCGCGGAATGTCGGCGCCTGGGCGATGAGCTTGCGGTAAATGCGCGACTCGTCCCGATAATTCAGGGTATAAGGAACCTGAACGATGACCATCCGATCAAGCAGCGCCTCGTTCTCCTTCTCCTGGAGGAACTTGCGGAACTCGGCCAGGTTAGTGTGAGCGAGTATCGTCTCGTCCACATGGATCAGGGGAAAGCGCGAAACTTTGACGTTTTTCTCTTGGGTTAGCGTGAGCAGCAGGTAGAGAAACTCGCGCTTGACCTTCAAGATCTCGATCATCTCCAGTAGGCCGCGGCTTGCCGAATACACGGCGCCGGACCAGGACCAGGCTCGGGGATCCCCCTCGTCGCCATACTCCGAGACTTTGGAAAGGTCCACCGAGCCGATCAAATCCGCTATGTCTGCGGTCGTCGGGTCGTGGGGTGCATAGGTACCCACGCCTACGCGATTGGCTTCCGAAAGGAAGACCCGCTCTACCGGGTACTGCATGAAGTTGCCATCGAATTCATGCTCGAGGACGGCTCGGCTGAAGGGCGAGAGCTCGCCCTGGATGTCTACATCATAAGTATCGCGAAACTCGGAGCGCAGCGTGTAAGGCACAAGGTTCAGAGGGTTTTCGTGCAGGGGCGATCCCTTCAGCGCATACAACGCGCCCTCGTCAGTGTGGCTGTATTCCTCCAGCCCTCGCTTGAGCAGTATCACGAGGCTGGATTTGCCGCCTGAAGGGGGGCCGAGCAGCAGCAGCAGCCGTCGACCGACCTCGGAGCCGGCGTTGGCCGCCTTGAAGTAGTCGGTGATGCGGCGTAACGAGTTGTCCATGCCAAAGAGCTCGTGGCTGAACAGCCGCACCTCTGTGTTCTCGGGCTCGTCGGTCTCCTTTGTTTCCTTGAGCTGCATCCAGCGCAGCATATCCCACATATACTGATGACTCGTGCGCGTCACCCGCTGAGACTGACTGGACACGATTTGGTCGAGGAATTCGGTGAACGTACCCTGCCAGTGTCTGGCCCGGTGCTCCCGGGTGAACGCATTCAGCGACTGGATAAACCGCTGATGCTGCTTGCCTCTGCCGCTGTTTTCGGTTGCCATACAACCACCTCCTGGCTCTAGACCGCCTACCCTCCGGTAGCCGGTGCCTGCCCCTCGATCGGCCAGGCTCAGGCCTTTCAGTAATTAGAACTTGTTGAGGCGGTATTTGTTTCCGCTAATTGTCCACCCGTCTCATTCACCTTGTAGCACACCGCTCGCGCCCCTTGGCTAGCGGATTTTGCATGGGCCACCGCCTCATACTGCTTATATGCTTACGCTAACATATATGAAGCGTCGGTACGTCTGGTTGACCACAGTCACGGTGATGGAGTCGACTGCATCACGATACTGCTATCAATTCCAGCTGGTCATGGTTCGCCTCGTTGCCGCTACCACCATAGGATTTAGATCGGTGTCGGGTTGCAGCGGGGGAGCGAGCTTGCAACAGGTACCCTCGCGCCAAGCGGGTGCGCGTTTGAGCTCTAGGCATGAAAAAAAGCGGTTAACGGACAGCTTGAACACCGCTCGCTTGAGGCGACGTCGCTTTGCGTATGAAAGCGCTTGCCTGTCTAGCGAATATCCAGGCCGGTTGGAGCGGGCGATGGGAATCGAACCCACGTCATCAGCTTGGGAAGCTGAGGTTCTACCATTGAACCACGCCCGCAAGATTTGGCGCAGCCGTATTCGGCCTTTAACCTGAATCTTATTAGTAACCGAACTTGTGGTGGGTCGCAAGTAGCATTTGAGGGCCTATCTGCATCCGCCACGGCGGGTCGCCGCGCGGCTGGGGGCGACGCCGGATGCGTGCACGCGTTACAATAATGTTGTAAGCAATCGAACAAACAGGCTGAGATGATACGCATCACTGTCAATGGCGAGGCGCAGGATATCCGTGATGGACTGACCGCGGCCGAGCTCGTTGCCGAGCTCAGGCTCAGCGGACGGCGGCTCGCCCTGGAGATCAATGAAGCTCTGCTACCGCGTAGCCGCTTTGCCGAGTACCGAATCCGGCGCGGTGATCGGGTCGAGATCGTTCAGGCGATCGGTGGCGGCTGACGCCCACAACAAGCGGCAGCACCTGCTGAACCTACGTTCACGTCTTCTGGCGAGTGCACCCAGCAACACTATGCGGCAAGACAAGCTTATCGTCGCGGGACTTGAGTTCCGCTCCCGGTTGGTGGTTGGCACAGGCAAGTATGCCGATTTGGATCTGACCCAGCGCGCCGTGCGCGCCAGCGGCGCAGAAATGGTTACTGTTGCCATCCGGCGCAGCAACGTGGGCCAGAGTCCGCACGAGCCGAATCTGCTCGATGTCATCCCACCCGATGAGTTTACGCTGCTGCCTAACACGGCCGGCTGCTTCAATGCGCAGGACGCCGTGCGCACCTGTCGTTTGGCGCGTGAGCTGCTGGACGGTCATGACCTTGTTAAGCTCGAGGTGCTCGGGGATGAACGTACGCTCTATCCGGATATCCCCGCGACGCTCGTGGCGGCTGAACAGCTTACGGCCGAGGGCTTTCGCGTGATGGTCTATACCAACGACGATCCGGTCGCCGCACGTCGCCTGGAGGAGATTGGCTGCGTGGCGATTATGCCGCTTGCCGCACCCATTGGCTCGGGGCTTGGAATCCAGAATCGCTACAACATTCTCACTATTGTCGAGAATGCCACCGTCCCAGTGCTGGTGGATGCCGGAGTGGGAACGGCGTCCGACGCCGCGATCGCCATGGAGCTTGGTTGCGACGGTGTGCTTATGAACACCGCGATTGCGGGCGCCAGGGATCCCGTGCTGATGGCTTCGGCCATGCGTAAGGCGGTCGAGGCGGGCCGGGAGGCCTATCTGGCCGGCCGCATCCAGAAGAGGCGCTACGCCGAGGCTTCTTCCCCGTTAGCAGGGAGCTTTTTCTGACCGGCGGGATGCGGGTGTCAATGCGGCCAACAGACAGGGATGGCACTTCGCATCATCGCAGTGTGCGCAGTTTCGTACGCCGCGAGGGCAGGCTCACCCGCGGCCAGGCGCGGAACCTGGAGCAGCTATTTGCCCGCTATGGTCTGGAGTGCGGTGACGAGCGGCTCGATGCGCACGCGCTGTTCGGCCCCCGGGCCGCCATGATTTTGGACATTGGCTTTGGCAATGGTGAAGCGCTCGCGCAGCTGGCGGTGCGGCATCCGCAACGGAGCTATCTGGGCGTCGAGGTCTATCGCCCGGGGTTGGGACGGCTGCTGCGCCAGCTCGAGACTGAAGACATTAGAAACGTTCGCCTAGTATGCGCCGATGCCGTGGAGGTCATGCAGCATAACATCGCCGATTCTGCATTGGCCGGTATTCAGGTGTTTTTCCCCGATCCATGGCCCAAGCGGCGGCATCACAAGCGGCGGTTGGTCCAGCCTGACTGGGTGGAGCTCGCCGCTTGCAGACTGGCGGCAGGCGGTTTTTTGCATCTCGCGACTGATTGGCAGGACTATGCCGAGCACATGCTCGCAGTCGTCGAGCGCTCCGCGCAGTTCTCGAATATGGCTGGGTTTGGGCAGTTCGCCCCTGGTCCGGGCGAGCGGCCATCGACACGGTTTGAACGCCGGGGCCGCAACAAGGGCCATGGCGTCTGGGATCTCACATTTGTTCGCACGTAAACCAACCGAGCCTCG
>JAKDMK010000238.1 GCA_030452365.1 Nitrococcus sp. | reverse complement strand
TCATAGCGCCGAATCGGCGCATGCAGCGCTTGGCTAATGGGATGGCTGCCGCCACCCTCGAAGATGCGCGTGAGTTCCTCCCGCCACCAGGCGAGCTTCGCCGCGGCCACGTTGCGGTCACTGCACTCGGCCGTAATCTTGCCGACCTCCGTGTGGAAGGCATGCAAGGCAAGCAGTGCCTCGCGCTTATCCGCTTCGGTGAACAGCAGCGCATAATGCAGGCTCGACCCGGCTGGCGCGGCCCTATCGCGGCAATACTCAATGGCGTCCATGGCGTCCCGGCCGTTCGGCGGCTGCGGACGTCCTGGCGCGCCATAGGGTGCGCGACGCGCGCATAAGGGATACCGGGCCCGAGGCCGCCGACGAGTCCGTCATGGGCAGATTCGGCACGGGTAGCGGATGCTGCTCATGGCGCCGCTTGGATGGTTTGTGGGCTGGGCTCGCCCGACGTATCCAGCGCAGTGTCCAGCCAGGGCAGTAGCTCCAACGGGTGCTCGATGCTCCCGTCGGCTCCCCAGTCGGCCACCTGAGCATTTGGCTCGATATAGCCGAACAGTGCCACCACGGACGCGGCACCGGCACGCCGTGCCGCCTCGATGTCTCGCTCGGCATCACCCAGCATTAGGCACTCAGGCGGTGTCAGCGCCAGCTGACGGCAGGCTTCGAAGACAGAATAGGGGTTTGGTTTGTGCAGTGCCCGGCAATCACCGCTAATGACGCAGGCGCAGCGCTCAATGTAGCCAAGCTCTTCCAGCAACGGATGGGTCAGCCAGCTCGGTTTATTGGTTACGACCCCCCAGCGCAGGTTACGCGCCTCGATCTCCGAGAGCAGCTCGTCGATTCCAGGGAACGCACGTGTCTCATGACTGAGCCGCTCACGATAGATGGCGAGGTAGCGTTTTAGCAGTGGGTCGAAGGCCGGATCGGTACGGCTGAGCGCAAAACCCTGGCAGATCATCGCCGCGCCGCCCTGCGAAACCGCTGGGCGCAGCGGCTCCGGTGCCAGTGCAGTCAGTCCCTGCTCAACGCGTAGGTCGTTGAGGCTGCCGATCAAATCGGGAGCCGTATCGAGGAATGTACCATCCAGATCCAGCAGCACGGCCTTGGCGAGTGGCGCGATCGACCGCACGCTGCCGCTAGCCGGAAGATTGGCCATCAGAATACCCCCAAAACAGATTTATTCTTCCATGAATTCAGAGTTCGGCGAGCCGCCACTGGGTGAACGTCGACAGGCCCTAATAGTCATATGCGAAATGCGCTAGGTAGTTGACCGAAACATCTTGGCTGAGCGCATAACGACGCGTGATGGGGTTGTAGCCTAGGCCACGCAGCTCCCGCAATGACAGTCCCTGCGCCCGGGCCCAGGTAGCCAGCTCGGAGGGGCGGATAAATTTGCGGTAGTCGTGGGTACCGCAGGGCAGTAGCCGCAGCACGTATTCGGCCCCGATCACCGCCAACAGATAGGCTCTGGAGTTGCGGTTGATGGTCGAGAAGATTGCCGCGCCGCCCGGGCGCAGCAGGCGCGCACATGCATTGATTGTGAGAGCCGGATTCGGTACGTGCTCGAGCAGCTCCATACAGGTGACGGCGTCGAATACATGGGAATGGCGTTGCGCGAGCTCTTCCACGCTGGTCAACTGATATTCGATCTCGGTCTGCGTCTCTAGTGCGTGTAGCCGTGCTACGTCCAGGCTGCGTTCGGCTAGATCGATGCCGAGCACCTTCGCGCCGCGGCGCGCCATGGCTTCGCTCAGCAGACCACCGCCGCAGCCCACATCGACGATTTGCCGATTTGCGACTCCTGCGAGACATTTCTCAACGTATTCTAAGCGCAGCGGATTGATCTGGTGTAGGGGCTTGAACTCCCCCTCAGGATCCCACCAGCGGCTGGCGATGCGATCGAATTTGGCGAGCTCTAGGGGATCGGTATTGCTGTTCGAGGACACTTCTATCGACCTTTTCCCCACTAGCCACAGGTCAGAGAATGATGCCACGCTTGAGTCTGCGGCTGCTTAACTCCGCTTTGGCGCTGGGCAGGTGCGAAACGCTAGGTAGCAGCTGATAATCGAGCTAGGGCCATCAGAGTTTGCGCAGACGTTCGGGATGCCCGAGCGCATACTGTATGGCGCTCGCACGCGCGCGCACCCGCCAAGACTGTATCGTATCACGCCAGCGCTGGCTTTGACTGCGTATGGCCGCTGCATCCAGGGTCGTGTGCCGTCCGTCTGCGACCACCTCGCGCCCTGCCACCCAGACGTTGCTGACTTGGGAACGATTGGCGGCATAGACCAGCTGAGAGATCGGGTTGTAGACCGGCTGGCTACCCAGATTGCCGAGATCAACCGCAACCACGTCGGCGTATTTGCCGGGCACCAGGGAGCCGATTCGGTTGCCGAGCCCCAGGGCTTTGGCGCCCGCCAGAGTTGCCATATGCAGAGCCTGCTGAGCGGGCAACGCCGTTGCATCGCCAGCCACGGCTTTGGCGAGCAACGCCGCCAAGCGCATCTCGCCGAACATATCCAGATCGTTGTTGCTGGCCGCGCCATCGGTACCAAGCGCGACATTTACCCCACGCTCCAGCAGTGCCGCCACCGGCGAGAAGCCGCTTGCGAGCTTAAGGTTGGACTCCGGGCAATGCACCACGTGGACACCCGCCGCGGCGAGTCGGTCCATCTCCGCCAATTCGAGCTGCGTCATATGAACCGCTACCAGACTCGGTGACAGCAGACCGATCGCATCCAGCCGCGCCAGCGGGCGCGCGCCGTGCTGTTCAACGCTCTGCGCAATCTCATGTTTGGTCTCGTGCAGGTGAATGTGTACGCAGACGTCGAGCTCATCGGCCAAGGTGCGAATGCGCTCCAGATTGCGCTGAGAGACGGTATAGGGCGCGTGGGGAGCGAACGCGGCGGTCACGAGCGGGTCATTGCGAAAGGTATCGTAAAGTGCGAGCCCCCGGCTCAGATACTCATCGGCGGAAGCCGCGTAAGCGCTCGGTAGTTCGATCACGATCATGCCTACGACCGCTCGTATGCCCGCTCGGGCGGCGATTCGCGCAGTCGTCTCGGGGAAGAAATACATGTCATTGAAGCAGGTAGTCCCGCCGAGCAACATCTCCGCTATCGCGAGCTCGCTACCCTGTTGCACGAACGCGGCGCTGACATGCATCTGCTCGGCTGGCCAGATGTGCTCGTTGAGCCAGGTCAGCAGCGGTAGGTCATCGGCCAGTCCCCGCAGCAGCACCATCGCCGCGTGCGTGTGCGCGTTCACCAGCCCCGGTATGATCACGTGACTGCCTAGTTCGCGTGTGCAGCTTGCCCGATACTCGCGTTTCGCTTCGATCTGGGGCATGACCCGCGCAATCCGGCCGTCGCGGATGATCAGGGCGTAGTGGTCGAAAATCGCGCCATCCGGCTCCACAGGAACCAGCCAGCGCGCGTTTATGATCGTATCCGCTTGCTCCATCGTGTAATCTCAGTGTGCGGCCAGCCGGGAATAAGTGGGAGATAGTGTGCGACAATCTTCCACCCAGGTTAAGCGTGATCGATTGGTAGGTGCCAACAGGCCCTAAACACCATGGAGCATGATACGGTTCGCGCCCTGCACTGGACGGGCGAGGCGCTGGTGCTTCTGGATCAGCGCCGGTTGCCCCACGAAATCCGCTATGAGGAGTGCACCAGCGCCGCGGACGTGGCAAATGCTATCGAGACGATGATCGTGCGCGGTGCGCCGGCGATCGGGATTGCCGCGGCCTACGGGGCCGCATTGGCGGCTCGCCGGTATGCCGATCCGCAGATGTGCGAAGCGCAGCTGCAGCGCCTGGCAGGGGCTCGACCAACGGCCGTTAACCTGCATTGGGCACTGCAGCGAATGCGCGCTAAGCTATTAGATGGTGCGGATGCCGAGGCCATGGCGGCAGAGGCTTGTCGGATACACGACGAGGACGTGATCGCGAACCATCGCATGGGCCGGTTGGGCGCGAGTTATTTTACCGCCCGGGGAGCGGTGTTGACTCACTGCAATACCGGCTCATTGGCGACCGGTGGCTATGGAACCGCCCTTGGTGTCATCCGAGCCGCCTATGCAGACGGCCGGGTATCGTGCGTGTACGCCGATGAGACACGGCCCTGGCTGCAAGGTACGCGGCTGACTGCGTGGGAGCTGCAGCAAGAAGGGATCCCCGTTCGGCTGCTCGCCGACGCCGCCGCCGCGGCGCTTTTGCGCTTGGCGGATGTGCGCTGGGTAGTGGTCGGTGCCGACCGGATCGCCGCCAACGGCGATGTGGCTAACAAAATCGGCACCTACGGGTTGGCGCTGGCAGCGAGAGCGCATGGTGTCGGGTTCATGGTGGTGGCGCCCGGCTCTACCTTGGACTTCGCTAGCGCTAATGGCGATGCGATACGCATCGAGCAGCGAGATCCTGAGGAGGTGCTGGCGCTCGCAGGTCAGCGTCTGGCTCCGGCCGGGGTGGACGCCTGGAATCCGGTATTCGACGTCACGCCAGCCGAGCTGGTGGATGTGCTGGTCACGGAGCGAGGTACAGTAGAGCGGCCGAATCGGGAGCGCATGGCCGCATTAGGGGCTTGACCCCTCAGGGCGTTGCGGCGGCTCGGAGAGAATGCCGTAACGTTAACATAGGGCAA
>JAKDMK010000237.1 GCA_030452365.1 Nitrococcus sp. | reverse complement strand
GCGCTTTGCCTGCCTTTAGATCTTCAGTTGCGCATAATGTATATTATGTTAAATATAGGTAGCTGCATCACTAAGAGAACGCGATGGCATCGAGACGAGAAATCTGAGCAACTCCCGCATGGAAAAGCTATTGATGGCTTCTGCCGCGCAAGCACTACACCCACCTGAAATCCTGAACCCAGGGTTCGGGAGCAAGTCCTTAATGAGGATTTCATAGCCAGACCATGAGACCCAGCTCGAACGGGTGAGTCAGCAGCTCGTGGTAGGGGTACATGCGGACTTGATAGCTGAGCCGCCCGCACCACTCGGGCTCGTACTCTAATATATAGCGGGTTCCACCGCTGTCGAGCTTATTGAGCACGGTGAGCTGCACCCGCGCGTCGTACGGCCTGCGCCTATCCGACCCCCATTCGGGAAGCCGCTTGCGGCCCTCGATCACACTACCGATAGCCTCCTTGGCCTCGTGGCGGCGTGACACCAGCGCCTCCACCACCACGTCTTGCGGTTCGAGCCCGTTGAGCTCCGCCACCATCTCGAAAGACAGTCGCTCGCCGTAGCGGATCTGCTGGACCGGATCGTCAAGCCGCCGCAGGCTCACCCGCGGCCAAGCCCTCCTGATGCGCGTCTTCCAGCACGCGAGCGTATGTGCTCCAGCGTACTGGTCGGCGGTAAGCCGCTGCCCCTGCCGCGCAGCGGGCACGTAGAAGTCGTGAATATATTCGCTCAGTGCGCGTGCCATGTTGAAACGCGGCAGTACGCTCGCCATGGAGCGCTTGGCCATACGTACCCAGCCGGGCGAATAGCCATACTTGCCCCGATTGTAATAGAGCGGAATCACGTCATCCTGCAAGATCTCATAGAGCGTGCGGGCGTCCTCCGCGTCACGACGGGCCTCATCCTGGGTGTGTGGCGATGGCTTGATGGCCCAGCCGTTGTCACCCTCAAACCCCTCGCCCCACCACCCGTCGGTGACGCTCAGGTTAATGGTGCCGTTGACGGCCGCCTTCATCCCCGAGGTGCCGCTCGCCTCCAGCGGGAAGACCGGGTTATTGAGCCACACGTCCATACCCACGACCAAGCGTCGCGCGAGCGCGAGATCGTACCCCTCCACCAGCAGTATCTTCCCGACAAACTCGGGTCTCTGTGTCATCTCGTGAACTATCTTGAGGTGCGCCTGCCCGGGCTTGTCCGCCGGATGCGCCTTGCCGGCGAATATGAACACGACCGGTCGCTCCGGGTCGCCCAGCAGTTCGCTCAGCCAGTCGAGGTCGTTGAACAGCAGAGTGGCGCGTTTGTAGGTGGCGAAACGCCGAGCGAAGCCGATGGTAAGCACATTCGGATCGCCCGGATTGATGAAGTTTCGTATGCGATCGAGATGCGGCTCGCTCACTTGGTTGCGCAAATGCTGCTGGACCAGCGCCTTGTTCACCGCATGCAGCATCTTCGACTTAATTGATTGCTTCACGCTCCAGAATAGATGGTCCGGGGCATCGAGAAGGCGCTGCCAGTACTCGTAGTCGGAGAGATGGTTTGGCCAATTCGTCCCGAAGAAGCGGTCCAATAGCTCGCACCAGTCCTGCGACAGCACCGTCGGGACGTGCACTCCGTTGGTGACGTGGCGTATTGGGTTCTCGTCTGGAGGCACTTGGGGCCAGGACTTTGTGCACAGCCTTGAGGACACGTCGCCGTGGATGCGGCTCACGCCGCTGAGATGGCGCGCGCCAGATATAGCTAAGGTGGTCATGTTGAACGCGCGCCCATGGCCTTCTTCGGACAAACGGCCAAGCGAGAGAAGCTCTTGTACCTCGATCCCGAGCTGGCGTGCGAGCGGCTCGAAGTAGAGCGTGATGAGGCTCTCATCAAACTCGTCGTGTCCGGCCGGCACGGGCGTGTGGGTGGTGAACACGGTACTGGCCGCGACGGCCTCGAGCGCCGTGTGGTAGTCGCAACCCGCCTGAACGATTTCGCGCACGCGCTCGAGGATGAGAAAGGCCGGATGACCTTCATTGCAGTGCCAGACGGTGGGGCGAATGTTTAGGGCCCGCAGCGCCCTCACGCCCCCCTCGCCCAGGATGATCTCCTGCTTGATACGCGTCTCGTAGTCCCCGCCATAGAGCTGATAGGTGATCCGGCGCTCCTCGGGCGGGTTCGCATCCACCGCCGTATCCAGCAGGAAGAGTGCCACGCGGCCCACGCGCACCTCCCAGACTTTCACCGTCACCGGACGGTTAGCCAGCTTGAGATCGAGGTACAACTCCTTGCCGCTGGCGTCGCGTGCCGGCTGCACGGGCAGATTACTGACGTCGGGCTCGGTGTAGGTGGCGATCTGGTTGCCCTCGCCGTCGATGCGCTGGGTGAAGTAGCCCGCCTTGTACATGAGCCCGACCGCTACGAACGGCACGCGCATGTCGCTCGCCGCTTTGCAGTGGTGGCCGGCTAGAATGCCAAGGCCACCGGAGTAGATAGGCAGGCTCTCATGCAACCCGAACTCAGCACAAAAGTACGCCACCAGATCCTCGTCCCCCAGCTCAGCCGCCGGATCCAAGCGAGTCTTGTGCTCATGATAAGTGTCATACGCGCTCAGAACCTTGCGGTAGTTCGCGAGGTACACCTGGTCCTTGACCGCTGCGCGCAAAGCTTGTTCGTCGATGCGGCGCAAAAAAAGCTTGGGATTGTGGCCGACGTGCTCCCACAAACTGGGGTTAAGGGGCGCGAATAAGGCCCGCGTAGGCCGATCCCAGCTGTACCACAGGTTGTTGGCGAGCTCATCCATCCGGGCAAGCTCGTCGGGTACTTTGGGGTGAACATCTAGGATGTACTGCTGTCCAGGCATGCTCGAAAGCCCTCCTCCGTGATCGATTCACGCAACGCATCGTGGCCCCTTTTCTGGAGCATTGCGCGATCGGCAAACAGCAACAGGTGCTCGCTGGCAGCTTCCGCAGGCCGCGGTTGTCGGCGAGTTTGATTCAACGTGCCCGATTTCTTCGTGAAAACGCCAGACGACACTATCTGGATCGTGGAGACCAAGGGTCGTGCCGAGATCGACCTGACGCAGAAGATGATCCGCCTGCGCCAGTGGCGCCTAGACGCCATATTACGCCACGTCAAGATACGGCTTGCTCCCACACTCGTCGCGGCCGCGCATAAAGAAGCCATGGAGTTGGCGCTCGAGCTCGGCATCTGCGCCTACGAGCTCAGCGAGGTCCAATAGCGCGACCTGATTCAGCTTATCCAGACCGGCAAGCCGCCGCAAAAGCGCTGCCAATAATCACTGTCCGGCAGCGCGCGGCGCACCGATGCCTAGATCATGCATGGCTTCGATAATGCAACGATCGATAATCTGCAGGCCCTTGTCCACATCCGCCTGCTCGATGGTCAGCGGGGGCATGAGCTTGAGCACCGCGTCGGCCGGACCTGCGGTCTCAATAATCAGGCCATGCTTGAAGGCCTTCTTCGCGACCGTACCCGCCAGCTCTTTGTGCGCGAACTCGATCGCCTGCAGCATACCGCGGCCGCGCACCTTGGCGGATGCCTCCGGGTACTTCCTAGCCAGCTTCTCCAGCGCTTCGCGAACATGACGCCCCTTGGCTGTCACCTCGTGGCTGAAGGCCTGGTCGCTCCAAAAGAGTTCAATCGCCCGCTTGGCGGTCACGAAAGCGGGGTTGTGGCCCCGGAATGTGCCATTGTGCTCGCCCGGCTCCCAGATGTCGTATTGCGGCTTTACCAAGGTAACAGCAAGTGGTAGGCCATATCCGCTCAGCGATTTGGAGATTGTAATCAAATCCGGGTCGAGCCCCGCCTCTTCGAAGCTGAAGAACGTGCCGGTACGCCCGCAGCCCGCCTGAATATCATCGACAATCAAGAGCATGTCGTGTTTGCGGCAAAGCTGCTGCAGATGGCGCAGCCACTCGGTCGAGGCAATATTAACGCCGCCTTCGGCCTGAATAGTCTCGGTAATGACCGCCGCGGGTTGATCGACGCCGCTACCGCTGTCATCGAGCACGCGATCGAGATAGTCGATGGTGTCGAAACCCTCGCCTAGGTAACCATCGAACGGCATCCGGTCGCTGTGGGTCAGCGGCAAACCGGCGCCAGCACGCTTAAAGGCGTTGCCGGTGACCGACAGCGATCCCAAGGTCATGCCGTGGAAAGCATTGGTGAAGGCGATTATGTTCTCCCGGCCCTTTGACTTGCGGGCAATCTTCAATGCACTTTCGACCGCGTTCGAGCCTGTGGGGCCGGGGAATTGAACGCGGTGGTTCAGGCCGCGCGGCTCGAGTATCTTCTCGTGAAAAGTTATGAGAAATTCCGCTCGCGCTCGACTCGCCATGTCGAGGCTATGAGTGATGTTGTCTCCGGCCAAATAGTCGATCAGTGCCTTCTTGAGCTCGGGGTGGTTATGCCCGTAGTTGAGCACACTGGCTCCAGCGAAGAAATCGAGATAGGCCGTGCCATTAATGTCGTATAGATAAGAACCTTTGGCCTTCTCGAACACCGTTGGAAAGCTGCGGACATAGCTGCGTACCTCGGACTCGTAGCGTTCGATAGCTTCCATTAATTGCATTGATCGTACCTCCTGATAACCTATTGCTGAGCCGGTTCGTTGGGACGGCTGCCGAGCCCGGCAAGCGCTACTCGCGCAAGTCGGATGCTGA
>JAKDMK010000236.1 GCA_030452365.1 Nitrococcus sp. | reverse complement strand
GGCCCGAGGCGCTCGAGCGCCTCGGCAATCCCCATTGTCCCAAGACTAAGGCTCTTGGAGACAGCTACTGGCGAGTCGCCCGCCAGCAGCATTTCCACGCGCGCATCTATGGTAAGACCGTCAGCCTCAATTTCCTTCCATGTTTCCCCGTGACGCGGGTCAAAGTGGGAGCCGGTGGCAACGATTTGCAACTGGAAATCAGGGGCACTCCGAAGTCGGACCATCAAGTGCCGAAGGAGGCCGTATTCCGCTCGGGTACCGGTGATGACGCAGACCTTCATCGATGAACTACGCCCTTCCAGACCGAACGAAACGCCTTGATCACCTGATCCTGCTCCTTTTCCCCCAAGTGCGTCGAACACGGAAGCGGGAGAACCCGGTCCCAGATCCCCTCGGCCACCGGCATAGGGGTACGAGGAGCGTTGGCGAAGGGGGGTTGCAAATGCAAGGGCTTCCAGAAGGGTCGAACTTCGATGTCATGGTCGCGCAAGAATGGCAACAGCTTTTCCGCGGCTCGATTCATTACTACCCCACTCATCCAGCAGGCGCTGACGCGGCCTTCCGGCTCCGGGAAGCCCCGGACGCCATCCAGATCACCCAGCTCTTGGCGATACCGATCCGCTATGCGACGCTTGGCACCGACAAATGCCTGCCACCGCTCCATCTGGGCACAGCCCAGGGCCGCGGCTACGTTAGTCATACGGTAGTTGAAACCCACCTGATCGTGGTGGTAAGCGGGACCGATCCGGGCCGTCGTGGTCAGGTGTCGCACCTGTTCCAGCAAGGCCTCGTCCTCTCCGACCACCGCACCGCCCCCTCCGGTAGTGATGGTCTTGTTACCGTTGAAGGAAAGCACAGTGAGATCCGCCCCCATTTCTCCTATCCGGCGACCGTTCTGAGCTGCTCCGAGGGCAGCCGCACCATCGGCTACAACCGACAAGCCGAACCGACGAGCCAGTGGAACAATACGCTCCATGTCCGCAGGTAGACCCAGTGTATGCACCGGAAGCACAGCGGCAACTCGCCGGCCGCTCTCGGAATGGAACGGGAATCCATCCCTTCCTGGACGTGTCTCCGCACTAAGGGCCCGTTCCATCACGTCCGGATCCAGAGTCCAAGCTTCTGACTCGATATCGAACAACCAAGGTATGGCGCAGCAGTGTGCTACAGCGTTGGCGCTGGCAATAAAGGAGTAGGAAGGCACGATTACCAAGTCACCGGGTACTACACCCGCAGCCACAAGGCCTACATGTAGACCTGTCGTTCCCGCAGAGGTGGCTACGGCATAGGTTGCACCTGCCGCCTCAGCGACACACTCCTCGAACTGGCCAACAAAAGGCCCCACCGAAGACACGAAGGTACTGTCCACGCAGGCGTTGATATAAGCCCGCTCGCGTTCGCCGATATCCGGAGTGCAAAGGGGAATCATTGCAGAAAGGGCTTCCTTATACAGTATACTGATCAGGCCGGTAGGCCGCGAGATTGGCCGGGTCGGAAAACCATTCCACGGTTTGCTCCAATCCCTTCCGCAAGCCCTCCAAACCACCGAATTGGGGCTTCCAACCGAGGAGTTCGGCAGCTCGGCTGTTAGCGGCGCACAACCGCTCAACTTCGCTTTTCTCCGGCCGCAGACGTTTTTCATCAGTCTCGATGGTAACTTTGGTGCCAAAGATATCCGCGATCATCTGGACCAGATCACCGACCGTGACCTCATAGCCACTGCCCAGGTTAATCACCTGCCCTACAGCCGTATCCGCAGAAAGGGCGGCAATGAAGCCTCGAACCGTATCAGCCACGAAATTGAAGTCCCGCGTAGGGCTCAGGGAGCCGAGATTCAATTGCGTGCGTCCGTTAGCGATCTGACTAATTATAGTAGGAATTACGGCACGGGCCGACTGGCGCGGTCCATATGTATTAAATGGCCGAAGAATCGTCACTGGTTGACCGAAAGAAAGGTAAAAGGAATAAGCTATCTGGTCGGCGGCTATTTTGGTGGCCGCATAGGGGGATTGTCCCTGGAGGGGATGATTTTCGGTGATAGGAACGACCTGTGCAGTCCCGTAAACCTCGCTAGTGGAAGTATGGATCACATTTATCCCTCCTAAATCCCGCGCCGCCTGCACTACATTAAGGGTCCCGCTCACGTTGGTTGCGACGTAATTGGCCGGGGCAATGTAAGAAAAAGGTATGCCGATCAGCGCTGCAAGATGTAGCACGGCATCGCAACCCTGCATGGAATCTCGTACACAGAAAGGATCCCGGACATCGCCCGCAAATACCTCGAATTCTCCGTAAACATCTGTGGCACAATGGTCGAGCCAGCCACGGGAATCAAAAGAATTGTAAAATACGAAAGCTCGGACATCGTAGCCTTCTCGGATAAGCTGTTCCACGAGGTGCGACCCAATAAACCCGTCTGCACCTGTAACTAGCACCTTGCCCATAGGATTCTCATATAGCCCGAGTTGGTAGGATATGGTTATTCCACGAGTTGATCAATATCATTTAGGGCCTGCTCATAATCAGCCATCTGACCTATGTCGAGCCAGTATTCTCGTATAGGGAAGGCGTTTACCTTTCGTCCTTCGGCCAAAAACTCGTCGACCAGCTGGGTCATATCAAAGTACTGGTTCGGCGGCACGGCAGCAATGGCCTGGGGGGACAACACGTAGACTCCTGCGTTGATGAAGAAGGTATGCTCGGGTTTCTCTTGAAGTGCTTCAACATGGTGGCCGTCTAAAGCTGCAACTCCATAGGGGACTGTGAAGGTGTATTCTCGAACGCACATGGTAAGGTCATCACCGCAATCGCGATGAAAGTCGAGAAGCTGATTATAGTTGACGGAGGTGAGCAGATCCCCGTTTATTACCATGACGGGCGTTTCTAGAACCTCCGGTAGCAAGCTAATAGGCCCTGCCGTACCCAGCCTACAGTCCTCGTGAAGATACGAGATCTCCATCCCCCACGCGCTGCCGTCACTAAAATGCGCCTTGACCATGTCAGCTTTGTAGTTGACCGCGAGAAATATCCGGCGAAACCCACGACGGGCCAAGCCCTTGATGGTAGTTTCCAATAAAGGGCGATCACCAATTTGGAGCAAAGGTTTGGGAATATCTTCGGTTAACGGCCGGAGGCGTGTACCCAGACCGCCGGCTAGAATGACCACAGGGACATCCATGGTTTTGTTCTGGGGGTCCGCAGGCACATCTAAGTCCACGCCAATGATGGTGCCATCAGTTGTAACCAGACCAATCAAAATGCCTGCTTCGTTTACGATGAAGAGTTGGTGTATCCGATGTTGGTGCATAATGCGCATAGCGTCTGGCCACGTAACCTGCGGATCCGCCGTAAGCGGATCCGAATTCATAATGCGGGAAACGGGTTCCTCTAAAGAAAGCCCTTGCAGAATTCCACGGCGCGCGTCTCCGTCCGTTACACTCCCCACGAGCCGCCCTTCATCGTTCACCACTGCAACAATTTGCAAGGCGAGTTCATCAATCTTCTGCAGCGCGTCACGAATTCTAGTGCTAGGCATTACCGCGACCTTTTCGACTCTTTGCATGCTGCATAACCACGTAATTGTTAGCCAATCTACTAAATAAAATTGATCACTACGGCTTTATTCCCATTGGAGATATAAGGAAGAGGCGCCACATCCGTAGTGATTAATCGTCAGAAGAAAAATGCCTATCATATCCCGGCCTCCGCGGCAGAAACGGCCTGATTCGAATGCAAGCCATTTGGGGTACATAGGCAGACAGCGTCCAACACCGCTCGCTCCAGCAGGTCTTGCATACTGGAGTAACTGCGTGCGTCAGTCTTCTCCTGTGCCGCTTTCAGCGCTTGCGGGTTAGTGTCGCAGATGGCGGCTGGCTTGGCGCAATCTGCATGTTGCTGGATGGCCTCGATGTGCTTCTGGGCAAGCGACCACAGCCGACCAAACCGAAACGGATGCGCCGATCACGGACGGCAGCAGGTTCGGCTTTGTGCATAATCATTTGACGCCCCCCCCTCATTACTTGCCGCCAATGGTTACGTTTCGGAAGCAACAACCCGACGTTCTGGCAAAGAGCCGGATGCTGGAATTCGGACCCACGATTTCCTGCCGGGGCTTACAATGGACAGCGTACCAGTGTTTCACGTCCGGCTCTCCCCAGATTCCGGTGTACCTTGGTCCGCCCAGGCCTCAATTCGCAGCCACTCGATCTCTGCGAGCAGCTTCTCGTACTCCTGCTCCTTGAGGCGCAGGAAGCGCGCGGCCAGCCGCGCCTTCTCGGCGATGCCGGCAGTCGTGAGCTTGTACAGGTAAGCACGCTTGTTGGTGCTGCGCCGGAAGTTGCCCGCATTGACCGGCCCGCGGCTCACCAGCGCGCGCACGCGGTAGTTGGTGCATCCGAGCCTCACGCCCAGCTCCCGGGCGAGCTGCCGCTGGGTGAGATCCGGATTGCGTTCCAGGGCGCGCAGCGCTGAGAGTGTGAGATGGTCTGCCGGCATTTGTGTTCACTGTCTGAACAGGGATGCCTGGATTATATAGGACAAGCGATCCGCGCGATTCAATCTTTCCAGCAAACTGCCCGGCTCCTCGGCCCGTGCCATCAGCCCGTCGCATTACACAAGATGGATCCATGCCTTCTACGGGATGACGATGCGGAACAGGTTCTTTCGTCATTGATTCCAATTGACTGGGCA
>JAKDMK010000235.1 GCA_030452365.1 Nitrococcus sp. | reverse complement strand
TGTGGCAGCTCGTTTTGTACTTCCTCAGGCTCGGCACGTTCGGTTTTGGCGGCCCGGTGGCCTTGGTGGGTTACATGTACCGTGATCTTGTCGAGGAGCGAGGCTGGATTACAGACACCGACTATAACGTCGGAATGGCGCTCGCCCAGCTCGCGCCGGGGCCCTTGGCCGCCCAACTCGGCATCTATATGGGCTTCGTGCACTACCGACTGCTTGGCGCCACCCTGGTTGGCATCGTCTTCGTGCTGCCGTCGTTTCTCATGGTTGTCGCGCTCGGCTGGGCCTATGTCAATTACGGTGGACTGGCCTGGATGCAGGCGGTGTTCTACGGCGTGGGGGCGGCCGTGGCTGGCATTATCGCCATGAGCGCGTACAAGCTCACTCGCAAGACCATCGCCGAGGATAAGCTCCTGTGGGTGGTCTATCTGGCGCTGGCGGTGACGACAGTGATTCTGGAGTCCGAACCCGTCTGGCTGGTACTTGCCGCCGGGATTCTGGTGTGCGTGGCACGTGTCAGGCCACGTCTTGGCGGCGGCGGATTGGCAGCAGTGGCGCCGCTATCGTTGCCGCCAAGTGCGACAGTGGTCGCGGCTGACCCTGGCATTCTCCCGCAAGTTGCCCTACTTTTCATCAAGGGCGACGCTTTCGTGTTCGGCTCTGGGCTTGCCATCGTGCCCTTCCTCTACGGCGAGACGGTCACTGAGCTGCAGTGGCTCACCGAGAGCCAATTCATCGATGCCGTCGCGGTAGCGATGATCACGCCGGGGCCGGTAGTAATCATCGTGGGCTTTATCGGCTATCTAGTCGCCGGCTTGCCCGGTGCGATCGTTGCCTCGGTAGCGACCTTCCTGCCTTGCTATTTGCTCACGATCATTCCCGCGCCGTACTTCAAGAAGCACGGCAAGCGCCCGGGGCTGGCCGCTTTTGTCGACGGCGTTACCGCGGCGGCAATCGGCGCAATCACCGGCGCTGTGATCGTCATCGCGCAGTGCTCCATCACGGACGTGCCGACCACGCTGCTTGCGCTGGCGACGGTGGCGCTGCTGTGGAAGTTCAAGAAACTGCAAGAGCCAGTTATCGTGCTCGTCGCGGCACTCATCGGGCTCGTGCTCTATCCCATGGTGGTTTGACGCTTACGGGCGGTGAAGAGACGACTGCGCAGCCGCCCGGCACCGCAGCGCGCTATTGGTCTTGGCAAAACCCGATCAATCCATTCGCCTAAGAAGTGGAGGATGGGATACGCTATTGCTGATCTCTCAAAAGCAACAGGTAAGTTATGGTCCGCCAGACCAAGATCGTCGCAACCCTAGGGCCGGCAACCGATCGTGAGGGTGCCTTGGCTGGTGTGCTGCGGGCGGGTGTAGATGTGGTCCGCCTGAATCTCTCCCACGGCAATCATGCTGAGCATAGGCAGCGCTCAGCCGCGCTTCGGGGCGCGGCTCAACGCCACAACCGAGTGGTCGGCCTGCTGTGTGATCTGCAAGGTCCCAAGATTCGGGTCGGGCGCTTTCGTGACGGCATAGTGGAGCTGGTCGAAGGTCAAGCGTTCTTCCTCGATCCTTCATTGGCGAAAGACGCCGGGACGGAGAATGGCTGCGGGGTAGGCTATGCCGGTCTGCCACAGGATGTGGACCCGGGGGATGTGCTCCTGCTTAACGACGGGCTCATCCGCCTGCGTGTCGATCGGGTGGAGGGCTGCCGGATCTTCACGGTCGTGGAGATCGGTGGCACGTTATCGGACCACAAGGGCATCAACCAGCTTGGCGGCGGGCTCTCGGTCCGTGCTCTTACCGACAAAGATCACGTGGACATTCAGCTTGCGGCGGAGCTCGAAGCAGACTATCTGGCGGTGTCCTTTCCCAAAGGAGCTGACGATATCGAGGAGGCGCGTGAGCTGTTGCGCGCCGCCGGGGGGCATGCCGCGATCGTTGCCAAGATCGAGCGCCGCGAGGCCGTGGATAATTTATCCGAGATTATGGAAGCGGCGGATGCGGTAATGATCGCGCGTGGCGATCTGGCCGTGGAGATCGGCGATGCTGAGCTGCCAGGGGTGCAAAAGCGCATTATGCGTCTTGCCCGCGAGCGAGATTGCGTTGTGATTACCGCGACTCAGATGATGCAGTCGATGGTGAATCAGCCGGTGCCGACTCGCGCCGAGGTATTGGATGTGGCCAATGCCGTTTTGGATGGGACAGATGCCGTAATGCTCTCCGAGGAGTCTGCCGTAGGGCGTTTTCCGGCCAGAGCCGTCGCGGCTATGGCGCGTGTATGCCTCGGCGCGGAGCGCTATGCCGAGGAGTCACGCCCGCCGCGCTTGGGTCCGGAGCCCCGCTATACTCGTATTGACGAGACCATTGCCAAGACTGCGATCGCGGCGGCGAACCAGCTCAGCGTTCGGGCGATCGCCGCGATGACGGAGTCCGGCGCCACGGCAATGTGGATGTCGCGCATCAGCACGGACATCCCGATCTACGCGCTCTCCGAGCAAACGCGCACCTTGACCAAAGTGACGCTGTACCGGGGTGTACATCCAATCAATTTCGACCCGGCCGGGCGCGGGGATCACACGGCCGCGAACCGTGGGGCAGTCGAGGAGCTTCTAGGGGCCGGCGCCATCCGCGAAGGGGATCTGGTGTTGATCACGCAGGGAGATTTGGCCGGCGTTCAGGGAGGCACCAATACCATGAAAATTGTGCGCGTGGGCGACCCTATCCCGGATAGCGCCTGAACTGCGATCGCGTTTTCAGCGCGGCCCGACCAAGCGATTGTACGCTTCGCGGTATTTCGCGGCGGTCTGCTCGATGATCTCTGCCGGCAGATGGGGGCCGGGTGCCGTATGGTCCCAGTCCAGGGATTCTAAGTAATCACGTACGAACTGTTTGTCGAAGCTCGGCGGCGAAATCCCAGGGCGGTACTGATCCGCGGGCCAGAACCTTGAAGAGTCCGGGGTTAGGATCTCGTCGATGAGCACAAGCTCGTCTTTGTCGGCGCGCGCGAACTCGAGTTTGGTATCTGCGATGATGATGCCACGGTCGCGAGCATAGACGGCTGCGTCGTTGTAGATTCGCAGGGTCATGGCGCGTAGCTGCTCAGCAGTATTGCGGCCGAGGAGATCGACCGCCCGTGCGAAATCGATATTCTGGTCGTGCGCGCCGGCCGGCGCCTTGGAAGCGGGCGTGAAGATCGGTTCGGGAAGCTGATCGGCCTGTTGTAGACCCGCTGGTAACGGTATGCCGCAGACTTGCCCGCTGCGCTGGTAATCGTTCCAGGCCGAGCCGATAAGATAGCCGCGCGCGACCGCCTCGATCGGCAGGGGTTGCAGCCGGCGTACTACCATGGCGCGCGATTGTGCCTGGCCGCGTTCGCAGTCGTTGGTCAGTACCGACTCAGGAGGATCGTCCAGCAGATGATTGCCGATGATGCACCGAGTGCGCTCGAACCAGAATCTCGACAGCGCCGTGAGTATTGTGCCCTTGCCGGGTATCGGGTTCGGAAGGACGACATCGAATGCCGAAAGACGATCGGTGGTGACGATGAGCAAGCGCGCTTCGTCGATTTCGTAGATATCCCGCACCTTGCCACGCTGCACGAGCCGCAGGCTGTTAAGTTGGGAATTGAATAGTGGTTCGGAGATGGTTGTCATGGGCGGTATGGGTTGAGGGCCTGTTGCTTATTGTATGCCGGGCAAATACGCTCGGGAATCAGCCTGACCGTGC
Organism: Nitrococcus sp.; assembly: GCA_030452365.1. Taxonomy (GTDB): domain Bacteria; phylum Pseudomonadota; class Gammaproteobacteria; order Nitrococcales; family Nitrococcaceae; genus Nitrococcus. The sequence continues at coordinate 974 of JAKDMK010000235.1, read as the reverse complement.
GGCTGTGCTTTAGGGCTTCCATTACTGTTTCCCCGCCACGATGTATTGTGGCATAGGGGAGATGCCTTTCTGAACCCGGGGAAGTATAGGTGCATAGAAGTCGAGCCGAATTTCACGCGCTGCGTATCGCAGTGCTCACGATCTCCGATACCCGCGGACTGGCCGAGGACCGATCCGGAGATGTGCTCTGTCAGGGAATTGTCGAGTCCGGCCATGAGCTTGTGCAGCGTAACGTCGTGCGCGATGACATCTATCAAATCCGCGCGGTCGTATCGGCCTGGATCGCCGAGCCGGGTGTGCAGGTCGTGCTCTGCACCGGCGGCACCGGCTTTGCTGCCAGAGACCGCACGCCCGAGGCCGTGGCCGTGCTCTTTGACCAAGAGATTCTGGGCTTCGGCGAATTGTTTCGTCAGCTCTCCTTCGAGGAGATTGGAACCTCGACACTGCAATCGAGGGCCGTGGCTGGCTTCGCCAATCGGACCCTCATCGCCTGTTTGCCAGGTTCTACCGGAGCTTGCCGAACCGCCTGGGGCCGCATTCTGCGCGAACAGCTCGATGTACGCCATCGTCCTTGCAACCTAGCCGAGCTCGTGCTGTTAGAGCAGGATTAGGGCCTGCATGACAGGCAGCGAAGAGCGGATGTGCAACCAGCGCTTTTCACCGGCAACCAGTCAAATAATTGTTGCCATTGGACAACAGCAACGCTATAAGTTTAGTGTGTGCTTAGATTAAGGTTGCACGAACGAACTACTTGACGTAGTTGGCATTTTGGGGTCGCAATGGGGAACTTTGGGCAAATTTGCGAGATCGTCGATGTGAGCTTGCGCGTTGCGCGAATCAATCGAAAACTCAATACCCGCTTGCAGTTTGTCCACTTCACGTTCCCCGTCTTTTTGCTTGGGAGATCGTGAATAGTTAATGGGTGTGCGAGTACCACGCATCTTGCCGCAAGCGTTCCATTCTATGGGGTGGGT
>JAKDMK010000234.1 GCA_030452365.1 Nitrococcus sp. | reverse complement strand
GACTCGAGGTCTCGGATCGCGTGCACTTCTTTGGTGCACAGCCAAGGAGGGTCGCCGTCGCAGCGCTCGCCTCTGCGCGCTGTCTCGTCCATCCAAGTCTCCATGATTCGGCACCGGGCGCGGTGGCTGAAGCCGTCACGGCTGGTTGCCCTGTTGTGTGCCTAGACATTGGCGGAACCGCAGACATGGTCAAGGAAAGTGGCGGAACGATTGTGGCTGCGAGGCGCCGTTGCGAGCGTGAACTGGCCAAAGCTGTGACGTCTCCGCAGTTGCCTAGCAACACTCAGAGATGGTCTGACGCAAGGCTGGATCAACTACTGGTCCGCTGGTACGGCTTAGCGACACAGGACGTTTCACATGGGCTCGACTAACCCTCAGATCGGCGTTCAACTCTTGGGCGCAATGAGTAACGCCGGGGTGGAGTATGCGCTGCTGCACAACGCTGGCGACCTACTTCGTGACGGGCACTTCTCAGATATCGATGTGGCTGTCGCAGAATCTCCCTTCGCCGTAATACGAAAGTTGCAAGACGCCGAACGTCGTCATTGTCTAACCTTAGCCATGATCTGGCAGTACGATGTGAACTCGTTTACGACGTTCTGGCTGTCTACGAAGTCGACAGACGGAATTCAGCTAGACTTGCTCTGCGATCCGCATGGTCGAGGGTCCTACGGCTTACAAACAGGTATTGCGATTGCTGCCTACTCGGAACGCTTTGGTACGGACTTGCGGGCACTGTGTTCCGAGGCTCGCCTCGTATATCTTCTCAGCAAGAGGCTTGCGAAGGGAGACTTGGCGCGTGCGTATAATGCACTCGAGTCACTCGCGAGTTTTAATCCCCCAACGGAGTTGAGATCACTCATGACGGACCTACTTTCACAGCGACGGATGCGAGCCATCTTCAGGCAGCTCAGATCACCTACGCACGTGACTCCAACTGCTGCACGCCGCGCCCAGCAACTTCGACGAATAGGTATCCGCAGCGTCTGGCGTACAGTTGTTCCTACGGGAAGTATTGTGAATCTTCCCTATCTGCCGGATGACCGTCTATTTGAACTCAAGAGCAGCTTGGCACGAATTTTTCCTCGAGTCGCAATCTCACGGTGGCCGGCATCTTGGCCGGAGTCGTTAGTCCTTCGTCCGCGGCGTCCAACAGTAGTTCTGCGGCGAGCCGTCGTTCTGACGAAATCTCGGACCTTTGCAATTGAGGAGTGTTTCGAGCACGTGCGTCTGTCTATGTTGCGTGACAGCAATACATTCTTGTCACAGCAACAGAAGTATCATACACGCCCTTGGTCATGAATGTCGCGGCCCCGGCGTCCGACCGAGAATTAGTCTCGGCAGCGCGTTCGCCCGTCATCGTTGGTTGTCTACTTCTTGCGACGATGGTGGGATCGATCGCTTATCCGCTCAGCGCGGTCCTCGTCGTAATCGGGTATGCGGTGCTCTTAGGAACTATTTCTGGGCACCGCATGTCGGTTCCGCTTCCAACTCGATGGCTTCTGGTCTTCTCATTCACTTCAGGGGCATTGTGTCTGATTAATGGCGGTGGCGTCCAAGGAGCACTTAAGGCCTGCACGTTTGGGTGCACCGTCCTTGTTGTCGCCTCCGCGCTCTCGAGAATCCATCCCGAAACTACCGTGAAAGTCTTATTTTGCTGGGTTCCCTATTGCGTGGCCGTTGTGGCGCTTGTTTGCGCTGCAATATTTCCCGGTTCTTCGTTCCAGGTATCGACCGATGGTGTTCGTCGCCTGAGTCTCCCTATAGTCGCCACGCATCCAAATACTCTGGCGGCGATCGCAGCTGTGGGGTTGCTGAGCGCAGTAACTCTTCGGCATTCTATTCCTCGGCGCCGCCTAATTGCAATGGTCGGAGCAAGCTGTGGCGTTTTGATTCTGACCGGGAGTCGTTCGGCAATCGTCGATCTGATCGCAGGCGCCGCCATCTCTACAGTCTTGTTCGGAAACTTTGGTCGCGTAACGATCCGATTAGTAGCCGTGGCGGGCGTAACCTTCGCGCTTGCCGGAAACCTGGTCATCACGTTCATCTTTCGGTCTCAGTCCATCTATCAGCTTAGCGAGCTGTCAGGGCGGCGCCCTATTTGGTCAGTTGCTGTCGCCGAGGGTCTGCAGAACCCAATCCTAGGATCTGGATATTTGTCGGGCGCCGCGAGTGTCGTCGCAAACAGCTCCTTGTATCTGTCCTATTCTGTGTCTACGACAGACAATATTCTTCTTGACGCTTTTGTCGAGAGCGGCGCAGTGGCGTTCTTAGCCCTATTGCTCGCGTATGTGTCGTTCGTGTTTGGGTTAGCTCGCGCGCGGATTTGCTTCCGGTTGGTGCGCGACTCCACGGCGCGGGCGAGCGGGCTGGGCATGGTTGTCGCTGGATCAATGCTTGTCCATGGCCTAAGCTCGGGCGGCCTTACTCGGCTGAGTCCTCTAGCGATCGTTTTGATTTCCGCGTTTTCGGTCGGTGTACTTCGCGGCGACAAATGGGCAGCTACTTGCATATCGCCACAGTCTAGTCGGTCAGTGGCACGCCGGGGGAGTATCCGCGGGATTGTTCCGCCAGCTAGTAACCAAGTTGGTGACGCTCTTGTTGAAACATAGACGACGCCTAACAGGCCAAGCGCGTCATGGTTGTGGTCAGAATCTAATAGTGCTAGCCGACCAGGCTGCGAGTTCTCTCGGAAACTTTGTCGCTGGGGGTTTCGCGGCACATTTTCTAACCTCGCCGTCTTTCGGGCTCTTCTCCATCCTCAGTGTGGTATACATCGTCGCGCTCGGGCTGTTCCGTTCTGCACTTTGCGAAGTAGTTGTTGTTGCTTCTAATTCTCGGACTGAACTAGAAGAGTCAGGATCTGTCGACGCGGCGGTTGATGGTACCTTAATCGTATCGGGCGCACTATGTTTGCTCGTTCTGGCTACATCACTTCTAGTTGGCGCCAATACCCTCGGTTACATACTTCCCGCGCTCGGGCTTGTATCGATGCTCGTGCAGGATGCTCTTCGCATCGCTGCGATCGCGAAGGGTGCGGCCCACGTCGCGTTTCTGAGCGACGTCGCGTGGCTTTGTCTTATGCCGCTAGCCATGCTCTTGGCAGCCTTCCTTGATCCGACGGTGTCAACGTTCTTCTCCGCGTGGGCTTTCGCGTCACTGCCATCTGTCGTGTATTCGTCGATCGTTCTGCGGTGGCGGCCATGCGTTAAATCGTTCATTTCGTTTGTTAGTTCCAATGGAACGCTTGTGTGGTCGTGCTTTGTCGACTGGCTGCTACGACAAGGCATGAGCCAGTCGCTTATGTATGGATTTGCACTTCTAAGTGGCCCGCTAGCAGTAGGATCGATTAGGGCATGTCAGTTGCTGCTGGGACCTCTGAATGTAGTCTTTACAGGTGTTCAGCTAAGTGTATTGCCGTCCGCGGCCCGCACATGGACGGTCTCTCCTGATCGTACGGCGAAATCACTTAGACGAATGTCGGCGGGTCTTGCAGTCTCAGCAGTCGGCATGGCAGGGATTTTGACGGTGCTTCCTTCTTCTCTGCTGAGGATCGCTGTCGGTCAGCAGGTGGCAACCGCGCTGGAATACTTGCTCCCAATGTCGTGTACCTTGGCGGCTTCGGGGCTTATGTCCGCGGGAAGCATTGGGCTTCGTGTTGCGCGTTCGAGTCGGAGTCTGGTTATAGCGCGGATTAGTACCTGCCTCGTCGTTGCAACTGCGTCGGTTGGTTCGTATTTCCGATTCGAGACTGTTATCGCAGCGCAATGGGGCGTCGCGTTTGGAAGTATTCTTTCCGTATCGATTTGGGAGTTTCAGCTGCAGCGGTCCGTCCGTTCGACGCAATCCATAGCTGAACCTTATCCGGGATCCGCCGCGGAATAGCAGGTGGTCGGTTCTGGCCCCAGGACTTCTGACATGGGGCCAGAGTTCGTGCGGTTCAGGGCGCGGATTTGATCTCGTAGCGCGTGATCAGGTCGGCGCCGAGGTCGGTGCCGAGGTAGCGGGTTTTGGTGGCGGTCAGGTGCTGGCACAGTTCGGCGATGGCGGTGCTCGCCCGGCGGGTCGGCAGCGGGTCCAGCCGGATGGTCAGGACGCCGTCGACGTTGGGGTCGATGTGCCCGCTGCTGGTCAGGGCTTGGCGCAATGCCGCGTAGCTTAAGTTGATCAAGCTGTTCACCTGGTAGTTCTTGACCGGTCGGCGTGTCGTGATGGTCTCGGGCCGGATGGCTGGCACGGTCGCCGATCATGGGCGATGCTGTGGTGGTGCGGCCGGATTGAGGTGTGTCCGAGTTAATGAACCAGTCGATCAGTGAAATACCCGACCAGGAGTTGGTTGTCGGGGTGGGTGGTTGTGCGGTTGTTGCGATCATGATACGGCCTCTCCGGTGAGGAGTTCCTCGACGGTGAGCAGATCCCCGCAGTGTGGGCAGGGGCCGCCGGGTCCCAGGGAGCGGCAGGGTCGGGTGCAGTCGGTGCACCACTGCTGGGCGAGGTAGCGGGTCTCGCAGTCGATGCACTGGTAGATGGTGTGGTCGCGGGCACGGGCGAGGGGGCTGGGGTTCGGGTCGGGACGGCGGCGTTCGCGCCAGGCGATCTGCTTGCAGGCGGGCGAGCAGTAGGCCTGGCGGCGGACGGGGTGGAACGGTGTGTCGCAGACGGGGCAGGTCCCGACCCGCCGGGTTGTCGTCTCGTTGTCGTCTCGCACGGGGTTCATCGTGCG